>JARIAV010000217.1 GCA_029257685.1 Butyricicoccus sp. | reverse complement strand
AAAAAGTCTCTCTTGCTTCCCAAAGCAAATCTTTTTCGCAGAAAAGAAAACCGGACGGATCTCCAAACCTTCCGCAGTATGTGCGAGCAGAAACGCCGCTGTCATCAGCACGACATGTTTCTCTGCTTCTCAAAGCAAATCAAAATCACACTGTCAAAATCGGTTTCTATATGATTTTCACAAAAGGACTTGACAACTGCGGAAAACCTCACTATTATCAAAATATCCTGAGTGGTGAGGAGGCGAAGTTTGAATGGTATTTGAGAAATTGGTGGAGCTGCTGAGCGAACAGTTTGGCGTAGAGCCGGAAACCATCACCCTTGAGACCTCTTTTGAGGAGGATCTGGGTGCGGATTCTCTCGATCTGGTGGAAATGATGATGGCACTGGAAGAAGAATTCGATGTGGGTGAGATCAGCGAGGAAGCCGCACGCAAACTCAAGACAGTGGGCGATGTGGTCGATTTTATTGGCGGCCAAGACGAATAAAATGGAAGAGCCTGCACAAAAAGCAGGCTCTTGTTTTTACAAAATATTTGAATCAAGAAAGGAATTTTATTTATGCTGCAAGAACGAATTGGATACCGGTTTCGTGATCCGGCATTGTTCCGCAAGGCAATGACGCACTCATCTTATGCAAATGAGCAGCGCATGCGCCATTTGCAGAACAATGAACGGCTCGAGTTTCTCGGCGATTCCGTACTCGGCTTTGTAACAGCCGATTATCTTTACAACCACTTCCCTGAACTGCCTGAAGGTCAGCTGAGCAAACTGCGCGCAGCGGTGGTATGTGAACGTGCGCTGTGCGAAATCGCCAAGGAACTTGGCATCGACGAGGAACTCTATCTCGGACATGGTGAGGAAAATGGCGGCGGACGGCAGCGGCCCTCTATCCTTGCCGATGCGGTAGAGGCTTTGCTGGGTGCCATCTATCTCGACGGTGGGATCGAGCCTGCACGCGCATTCGTCCTGAGCTTCATCCCGCGCAAGGCGGAAGAAGCACGCAAGGGCGGCGCGTTCACCGACTATAAAACACAGCTGCAGGAGATCGTGCAGAAGAATCGGCAGGAAACATTGGAATACCGTCTGGCTGGCGCAACAGGGCCGGATCATGCGAAGGAATTTACCATGGAGCTGCTGCTCAACAGCAATGTATTTGCACAGGGCATAGGGCGCAGCAAGAAGGAAGCCGAACAAATGGCGGCAAAACAGGCACTTGAACTGATGGGTGTGCAGAAAGCATAAACACAAGGACACAGGCGGGCCAAAAACGGTCCGCCTGTTTTCGGTATGGGAAACCGTATATTTTTGAATAAACAGCAAAATATGTGGGCGGTGCATTGCCACAAATAGTAATTGGTGATAAAATATAAAATAACTCAAACTATACCTCGTGGGGTTTTTGCATGATATTAAAAAGCTTGATTTTGCAGGGCTTTAAGTCTTTTCCAGACCGTACAGAAATTCGATTCGCGGGCGGGATGACTGCGATCGTAGGGCCGAATGGAAGCGGAAAATCAAATATTTCAGATGCCATTCGCTGGGTGCTTGGAGAGCAGTCCACACGCAGCCTGCGCGGCGCGAAGATGGAGGACGTTATTTTCAGCGGCACGCAGAAGCGCCGTCCGGTGGGCTTTGCCGAAGTCTCGCTCATTTTGGATAATGCAAGCCATGCATTCCGCTCTGACTATACCGAGATCATGGTCACAAGGCGGTATTACCGTTCCGGAGAAAGTGAATATGCACTGAATAAAAAACCCTGCCGGTTGAAAGATATCCATGAGCTGTTCATGGATACCGGCTTGGGACGCGATGGATATTCCATGATCGGACAGGGACGCATCGATGAGATCCTGTCCCTCAAAAGTGAAGATCGCCGTGAGATCTTTGAGGAGGCCGCAGGCATTACGAAGTTCCGCTACCGCAAGGAGGAAGCGACGCGCAAGCTGGATGCGACCGAGGACAATCTGGTGCGCATCCGCGATATCTATACCGAGCTGGAAGGACAGGCTGGGCCCCTTGCAGAGCAGGCGGAAAAAGCAAAGCAGTATCTGGCACTCAAAGACGAGCTGCGCACGCTGGAAGTCTCTCTGTGGCTGGAAAACCTTTCGGAGATCCGCACGCGTACCACCAAAAATCAAC
>JARIAV010000197.1 GCA_029257685.1 Butyricicoccus sp. | reverse complement strand
TTTGCAAAGCTCACCTTGAGCTTACGCGGCATCTGGATCTCATACAGGATCGAGAGCAGATAGTCCGCAACGGCCTGTGCATAGGGCATGACATCAAAAGCCTCCCCCGGCAATACGCCAGAGAGCGGCGGCGCCATCACATTGCGTGGATTGTCTCCGCCGCCGCCGCGACAGATGATACCATGATCGAACGCCGCATCCGCGATCGCAAGGATCTGTCTGCCCTTGAGGTGATGGAGCTGAATGGTCTCACAGGTGGTGAACTTGATGGTATCCAGCTGATACTTTTTGATTGTGTCTACAACAAATGCGAGCTGATCCTTGGTCACCCGTCCTGCCGTCATGCGCAGGCGCAGCATACCATATCGGCCGTCCCGCTCGGCATAGCTGCCAAAACCACCCGAGATCCCCTTATAGACCGGACGGGTCATCTCACCGGTATAAAACTGTCGTGTCGCTTCATCAAACTGCTTGAGATCCGCGCGAAATGCTTCCATGATCTTTTGTTCCATGATGATACTCCTTTCGATCGATGCTGAGTGGAGTATGCTCCTGTCCAAACAGGCTCCTCTCACTTTCTATTTCCTTTTTGAATCTTTTCATATTCTCTCATTCAAATAATGGGTTATACCAAAAACCATTCGAGTACGAATACCGCTGCACAGGCACCGCCTGCCACCACGAACAGGGATCGGCCGCGCCATGCCAAAACGACCGCCGCGAGTAAGCCTGCCAGACCGGAAACCGGCGTATCGGTCGCATACAGGATCGCCGGAAAGGTCATGACTGCCAGCGTCACATAAGGCATATAATACAGGAAGGAACGGATGGTCCGATTTCGGATCTCCCGCCGGATCAACGTCAGGGGGAGCACACGGATCAGATAGGTCACTGCTGCCATTACGAGAATATAAACGAACACTTCATGCTTCATCTGCGCTTTCCTCCTTGATCGGGCAGCAAAGGGCGGCTGCACCGGAAATCAGCACGGTCAAAAGAATGATCCGCATGCCGGACGAGATGCCGGACAATCCGGGCAGCCAGGCAAACAATGCACTGAGCGCCATCGACACCGCGACCACAACGGCGATCGCACGTTCCTTTCGAGCAGGCGGCAGGATCACGGCAAGGAACATCCCATACAGTGCAACTGAAAGCGCACTGATCGCACGCGCAGGCAATGCATCCCCGACCAAAATCCCCAGACAGGTACCAAGCGCCCATGAAGGGGCCGCAATGGACATCGCTCCAAAGCAATAGAACGGATCCAGCCGTCCAGGGACGGATACCGAGATCCCGAACACTTCGTCCGTGATCGTATAGCCCATCAAAAGCCGCTGCCAGATAGGTGTCTGGGGGGCGATCTTCTGGCTGAGGGCACAGGACATCAAAAGATAGCGCAGATTGATGATGGCCTGTGTGAATGCCATTTCCAAATAAGGTGCACCTGCTGCAATGATGCCAAGGGCTGCAAATTCTCCAGCGGAGGTATTGTTGAGCAGGCTCATCCAAACCGCCTGCCCCACTGTCAGACCGCTGACCTTTGCCGCGATCCCCAGCGTAAAGGATACGGCGACATATCCGATCCCGATCGGGATGCCGTGCCGCAATCCGCGGCGATACCATGTGCCGTGTGTTTCTATCATCGCTCTTATCATTCCCCTCATATTTGATTTCTATCGGCATTTTCGGAATCAGCGATGCGGTATCCATTCCCCCTGTCAGAAACCCACAGGAAACCATGCACCGAGCTTCTTCCGATCCAGCCGTGCTTTTTCTATTATAGCCTGCTTTTTTGAAAAGGCAATGAAAAAGTGTTGAAATCCAGAATATTTTGTAATTTTATCCATTATTTCTCAGATTTTTCAAAAAAATCAGGGCGTATTTGAAAACAAAGAAATCGACGGATCTTTCGCAGTGTATGTGCAGCTGCAAGGCAAAAAACACAGGGAGCCTTTGTGGATTCCGCATATTTTTTACGCCACAGATGCCCTGTTCCATCGAAAAAGATTAGAATTTCGACTTTTCAGATCGCCCACCGAACAAAAAAGCGGTCAGCTGCACAGCTGATCGCTTTTGAAACAACAAGGTGTATCCTGCTAAGATGGATCGCAGGGCATATCTCAGTCCTCCCGCGCACAGCAGCAGCTGTTTCGCTCCGCAATGTCACAGGTCAGCGTGACCGTTGAGAGATCCTGTCTGCTCTGCATCGCAAACAAACGCTCCAAGGTTTTCTCTGCGATCTTGTCCAGCGGCTGATGGAGGGTCGTCAGCGGCGGATAAAACCGCTGCGCGATCGTACTGTCACCGAATCCCAGTACCGAGAGCTCCTTTGGCACGGATATACCGCGCTCACGCAGCCTGGTGATGGCACCGGCCGCCGCATCATCGCTGAATGCAAACACAGCCGTCAGCTTCGGTTTGCGTTCCAGCAGCCGTTCGATCCCCACATATCCAGCCTCAAAGCTGAGATCCCCAACTTCAATGTTGGATCTCTCCCAAACACAATGCGCATCTTCCATCGCCTTCCGGCAGCCGGCGAGCCGCTGGAAACCCGAACCGATC
>JARIAV010000183.1 GCA_029257685.1 Butyricicoccus sp. | reverse complement strand
TTATGATGGTTGCCACCATTATTTTTCTATTGTATCTGTTTTTGGGCAATGGGAATGGACACAGTGACGTTGGGCGCGTTGCGGCGGCGGTATATACAACGGCTGGACTGGTATGCGGCATCATTGGCGTTTTGGAAAAGAAAGCGGAGCAGAAAACGAAATGATTTTTCTTTTTGTGTAAGATTTTCTTCTTAGAATCTGTCTATATGCACAAAAAATACACATGATATTTGTTGAATAATACCAAAAGAAGAGCTGCGCAAGCAAAATAGAAATTTCATGGGCAAAGATTTACAAAATTCTGTTTTCTTAAAAAAAACACTTCCCTTTTTCGGGCAAACATACTATAATGAAGACAGTGAAAATGTAAGTCCAATTATTAAAAGGAGGAAACCCTCATGACTAGAAAGATCAAAGTAAAAAATACAGAAGACATTCAGCAGATCAACCGCATCGTATCCAAGTACAGCTACGATATTTGGATTTTCGGTAAGTCCGGTCAGGTAGATGCAAAGAGCCTGCTGGGTATGTTCCTGCTCTCTCTCAATGAGCCGCTTCAGCTGGTTGTTGAGGACGACATCGATCCGACTGCTCTGTTCAAGGATCTGGAAGATTACCTCGAGATCGAAGACTGATTTTTGATCCATCCGGTGGTTTGCACAGTTTGTGCAGACCACCGTTTTTTTATGAGGAAATGAAAAAGCAGCAGCTGCAAGGGCAGCTGCTGCTTTGTTGTATCGATGGAATGGGTTACGGAACCAGACGGGTCATATCACGCGGGAACATGGAAGTCTCGCGGATATTCTTGAGCCCCAGAAGCTGAAGGGTCAGACGCTCCAGACCGATGCCCAGACCGCCGTGCGGCGGCATGCCGTACTTGTGCATCATCAGGAAGGACTCGAACAGGGAGACATCCATATTGCGGTCTTCCAGCTTCTTTACCTGCTCATGGTAGTCATGCACACGCTGACCGCCGGTCGTGATCTCCAGACCACGGAACAGCAGGTCGAAGGACAGGGCAAACTTCGGGTTCTCCGGATCGTCCATTGCATAGAACGGACGCTTTGCGGACGGGAAGTGGGTGACAAAGACGAACTCGGAACCGTGGGTCTCCTGTGCCCACTGGCACATCATCACTTCTTCATCCGGATTGAGGTCATAGCGGTTCTTGGACTTGTGTCCGAACTTCTCCTGCATGATCTCCTTTGCCTCGGTGAAGGTCACGGTCGGGATCTTGTCGATCACAGGCAGCTTGGTGCCCAGCATCTCGATCTCTTCCTTGCAGTTCTTCTCAAGATAGGAAACGACATACTTGAGCATACCGGTTTCCATTTCCATGACATCCTGCATGGAGTCGATATAAGCCATCTCGAAATCCAGACCGATATACTCGTTCAGGTGACGGGAGGTATTGTGACGCTCTGCACGGTATACATTGCCGATCTCAAAGACACGGCCGAAAATACCAGCGGTGTACTGCTTGTAGAACTGCGGAGACTGTGCAAGATACGCCTGCTGACCGAAGTAGTCGAGCTTGAAGATGTTTGCGCCGCCCTCAGCACCAGCCGATACGATCTTCGGGGTGTGGATGTGGGTGAAGCCCTGACGCATCATATACTCTGCAAAAGCGTCTGCGATCGCGCCCTGAATGCGGAAGATCGCCTGCTTGCGCGGATGACGCAGGGTGATGGGACGGAGCGGAAGCTCGGCATCGAGTGTCATGCCCAGATACTTCTTTCCGAGCGGGACAGGGATCTGATCTGCCGGACGGGACAGGATCGAAAGATCGGTCAGAACGACCTCGAATCCATGCTCTGCGCGCGGCTCCTCGCGAACGGTGCCGGAAACCTCTACGACCATACCGTCCTTGATATCCGCCTTGGTCATGCCGTTGATCTCACCGGAGAACATGCACTGGATCAGACCGCGGTTGACACGAACAACAACGAATGCAAAATCAGACATATCACGCACACGATGAACCGTGCCGCGGAAGGTGACAGATTTGCCGATAGAAGCAGCAGCGTCCTGTACTGCGTCCACATACTGCTTCGGGGTGCTGATAAACTCCATAGTGTTTACGCCTCTCTATCTGGATTTTAGATTTTCTGAATCGTTACTTTCTTATTATATAGATAAATACCCTCGATATCAAGGGTACAGGAGAAAAAAGACGGAGAAAAGCCGTCAGATCCGCAAAAAAGCAAACAGGCGGGCAGATGGCTGCGTTCCATCTGTCCGCCTGTATAAGGATCAGGCAGGCTCGATCTCGTGATCGAATACGATCTGTCCGTTCTGCATCTCCTTGATGACTGCAAGGGACTCGACATGGATGCCAAGGCTGCGAATGGCCTCGCCGCCGACATCGAAGCCCTTTTCGATGCAGATGCCTGCGCCGACGATCTGTGCGCCCGACTGCTGCACCAGAGAAATGAGCCCCAGCATGGCACTGCCCTTGGCAAGAAAATCATCAATGAGGAGCACACGGTCGGACGGATCCAGAAAACGTGCGGAAACGATGATGTCATAGTTGCGCTGATGGGTGAAAGAGGTGACCTGAGAGGTCAGGACTTCACCGTCGATATTGCGCGACTGTGTTTTCTTGGCAAATACGACCGGTACGCCGAAATGCTGCGCCGTGATGCAGGCGATCCCGATGCCCGATGCTTCGATCGTCAGGATCTTGGTGACGCCCTGATCCTGAAAACGGCGGAAGAATTCCTTGCCCAGCTCATTGATGAGCGCAACATCCATCTGATGATTCAGGAACGCATCTACCTTGAGAACCTCGCCATCCTTGACTCTGCCGCGCTCTAAAATCGCATTTTCCAATAACTGCATCGATCATAACCCCCGAAAATCATAGCTTTTGTATAAACGTTCAATAAAACTTCAAATAAAGTTATTATTTATAATACCATTCCGTAACGCACTTTTCAAGCCGAAAAATCACGAACGGTGTAACTTTTTCATGAGCAGTGCCGCTTCCTCGCGCGCTTCGCCGGAGCCGATGATGCAGACCACATAGGTCAGGCCGCCCAAAGCGATGGCAAGGACGAGGCGCAGCAGGTTGCCGACCGGCAGGAGCGTACACCCAAAGGCGACCGCACCGCACAGCAGAGCGGAAATGAAGATGCGCAGGAAGGTGCGCGGTGCAACGTGCCACATGAAGTAGCGGCGTACCCGAACGGATGTAATAAGAAAGTAGCAGCCAAGTGCGATGACCGAGCCGACCGCGCCGCCTAAGAAGCCGATCTGCTTGATGAGTACCACACTGGATACGATCTTGATGAGGGTCGCCAGTGCGCTGTTCAGGATGACCGGACGGGTGTTTTGTTCGAGCTCGAAGCCCTTGTTTGCGTATTCGGTCAAGCCCATGAGCACCATGGTGAAGGACATGAGACCAATGGCAGGCGCACCGGCATCGTACCCTGTGTCAAAGAAAATGCGCGTAAAGGGAAGTGCCACGGCGGTCAGACCGAATGCGGCAGGGAAGGCGACCAGCATATAGAGACGGACGCCGGCGCTCAGCAGGCCGCGCGCTTCGTCCTTGCCGGTCTCGCGCCATGCACGCAGGACGGCAGGATATACACCGCGCAGCACGCCGACGGACAGCATATTGAAAATGGAGGATGGAATGGAAACGTTGCTGGAATAGACCGCGAATACCTCGTCTCCATAGATACCAAGCACCAGAAAACGGTCGATCAGGTTGAGCAGGGCGGTACAGAGTGCGACCCCCATGAGCGGAACGCCAAAGGCGAGCAGCTTTTTGAGTATGGCTTGGGAGAAGCGGCGCAGTCGCACGACCTGCGGCATGCCGAGTGCAAAGATCGCGCCCAGTGCGCCGATCCCATCGGCAAGGATATTGGCGAGCAGGGCAGGGGTGGGCGAATGGAAGCCGGATTTTCCGCCCACGAACAGGATCGCAAGCAGCAGCTTGAGTGAGGCAGAGGTCAGGCTCAGCACGATCGCCGGACGGATGATGGACAGCTGTACCATCGTATTGTTCAGGATGGTGAAAGCAGAATAGGTGCAGAACATGACAGCACCCAGCAGATAATAGCTTTCGTGGGTGAAAGCATACAGACCAACGCTCACAGCCGCGGCGATGCCGCACAGCAGAAGATAGATCGGTGTGATCGTGGAGAACAGGCAGGCTGCCCGATCCTTTTTGTATTCCTCTGCGACATAGCGCGTGTTGGAGTTGGACATCCATGCAGCGATCAGCAGGAAAGTGAAGTTCACCATCATATTGGTGGCGTTGAACAGTCCCACCGCGGATTTGGTCAGGATGTGGGAATAGAGGGACGACATCGCCATGAGCAGGATGCCTTCTGCGATCTTTGCAGGCAGGAACAGCATGGCGTTGCGCGTCATCGTGTTTTTTTCAGACATAGGTTGGATCCCTTCCGATGATTTTGATACGGTTCGATCTATGGGAATCGTAGTTTTTTGTTGGCTTTTAGTATAACATCTCCCGAGATAAATTGCAATCAGGCAGGATTTGTGTATAATAGTTTATGGAAAGAAATTATACCATGGAGGCATTGCATGAGAATCCTACAAATGATGGGCGGCGGCGATGTTGGGGGTGCCAAGACCCATATCATGACCCTCATTCAGGCACTGAGAGAACGAAACGAGGTCGTGCTGATCTCCTTCCGAGACGGTCCGTTCCCGCGCGAGGCGGCAAAGAACGGGATCGATGTACGCGTGATCGCCAGTCTCAATCCGATCCACTGCCGCAATGCGGTGCGAAAGATCATTGCAGAATTTCAGCCCGATGTGATCCACTGTCACGGCGGCAAGGCGAACGTTGTGGGCGCAATGCTGCGCGGCCCGTCCTGCCATATCCCCGTCCTGACAACGGTACATTCGGATTATCGATATGACTATTTGGGCAATCCGCTGAAGCAGTGGACGAATGGACTCGCCAATACGATCGCTCTGCGCTTTCTGGATTTTCATCAGGCAGTGGCAGACCGCATGGCGCGTACCCTCATTTCGCGCGGCTTCGATCCGGAGAAGATCTGCACCATTTATAATGGCATGGATTTCGGAAGTCCGCTCAAGGGGCTCGACCGCGCGGCATACTGTGCGGAGCAGTGGGGCGTGACCCTTGCACCTGATGATGTCCTGTGCGGCATTGCCGCAAGACTTACGGCAGTCAAGGACATCGCGACCTGTATCCGCGGCTTTGCCGGTGCCGTGCGCATGGTGCCGCAGCTGCGGCTGTTCATTGCCGGAGATGGTGAGGACGAAAAAATGCTGCGCGAGCTGGCGCAGAGTCTGGGCGTTGCCGACCGCGTGACCTTCTGCGGCTGGGTCTCGCCCATCAACAAGTTTTTTGCGGCGATGGATATCAACCTGCTGACCTCCATTTCCGAGACCTTCCCCTATTCCATTTTGGAAGGCGTGCTGGAGCATTGCGCCACGATCTGTTCCGATGTGGGCGGTATGAGTGAGCTCATCGACAGTGGAGAGAATGGATATATCTTCCAGCCGCGCGACCATGAGACCCTGACAAAGCAGCTCATCAAGTTCGGCAGCGATCCTGCGCACCGCAGGCTGTTTGCCGAGCGGCTCTATGAAAAGGCAACGCGCGAATATTCGCTCGATACCATGTGCCGCACACAGGAAGCCAACTATGAACGTGTGGTGCGGCTGTATCATAAGCCGAAGAACAAGCGTGATGGCATTGTGATCTGCGGCGCATACGGACGCGGAAACGCAGGCGATGATGCCATTCTGAGCGGCATCGTGCAGGAAATGCGTGCATTCGATCCTGATCGCCCCATCACGGTCATGTCCCGCCGCCCCAGTGAGACCAAGCTGCTGTACCGCACGGGGGCAGTCTATACCTTCAATCTGCCCGTCATCATGTATCGCTTCCGCCGTGCCGCCCTCTATATCAATGGCGGCGGCAGTCTCATGCAGGACGTGACTTCGACGCGCTCTCTGAAATATTATCTCTTTACGCTGGATGCGGCAAAGAAGCTGGGCTGCAAGGTCATGATGTATGGCTGCGGCATTGGCCCCATCCGACGGGAGGGCAACCGCCGTCACACGGCAAAGACCATCAACCGCGCCGTCGATCTCATTACCCTGCGCGATGATCTGTCACGCGGAGAGCTGACACGCATGGGCATCGTCGAGCCGGAGATCCGACTGGCAGCCGATCCGACCATCATCCTGCATCCGGCAGGTGAGGCACAGATGGATCAGGTCATGGAAACCCTTGGGATCCCGACAGATGGACGCTATCTGGGCTTCAGTCTGCGCAACTGGAAGGGCTTGGAGGCGGTCAGCGACGAGATCGCACGCGCGGCAGAGTATGCGTATCATACACACGGACTGACACCGGTATTCGTTCCCATCGAGTTCCCGAGCGATGTGGGTCCGGCGCGTATGATCGCGGACAAGCTCAAATGTCCGCATTATATGGTAGAATGCCGCCTGCCCATCGAGGAGACCATCGGTCTGCTCGCACGGATGAAGACCGTCATCGGCATCCGTCTGCACTCGCTCATGTTCTCCGCCTGCCGCGGTGTGCCGGTCATCGGCATGAGCTATGATATCAAGGTCGATGGATTCCTCAAATACATCGGTTCCCATACGTGTATCCAGCTGGAGCAGGTGACAGCGGACAAACTGTGCCCTCTGATCGATGAATGTGTTTCCGGCAAGCTCGATGAGGAGGTACACGCAACGGCGGCACTCCTGCGCGAGCGGGAGCTGGAGAACACCCGTGGTGCAGCCGCCCTCATCCGGCAGGCAGAGCAGGGGCTTTAAGGTGATAAGCACCAAGGCGGCCGAAGAAACGATTTGCTTTTTGTGGATTTATACGATTTTTCAAAAGCTCTCTTGAAATGCAGGAAAAGGGTGTGTAAAATAGAGGCAGACAGAGTTGGTTCTGTATCACCTGTATCGTCGCAAGGAAGGGCGTGATTGAAGATGAAACAAAACTGCATGAAGAAGCTGGATTGTTTCTCGAATCGCACCTTTATGCCTGAAAGCACGGTGTTTTTGGGTCGTTTTGCGAACATTTATGGTGAAATTGCATATTTTTGAAGATAAATGCAGATGTGGAGAAAAACCGCGTCTGCATTTTATTTTTGATACCAAAAGATTTTTTTTGGAACTTGGAGGAGACACATGAAAAAGGTTTGTATTGTAATGGGTTCAGACAGCGATCTGTCCGTTATGGAGGCGGCTGTCAAGCGGCTCGATGCATTCGGCGTGCCGTATGAGGTGCGCGTCGTATCCGCACACCGTACCCCGCTTGCAGCGGAAGCCCTCGCAAAGAATGCACGCGAGGAAGGCTTCGGCGTCATCATTGCGGCGGCAGGCAAGGCGGCGCATCTGGGCGGCGTGATCGCAGCCTACACGACCCTGCCGGTCATTGGCGTGCCGATCAAGACCTCTATGATGGGCGGACTGGACAGCCTGCTGTCTATGGTACAGATGCCCAAGGGCATTCCGGTTGCCTGCGTTGCAGTCGATGGCGCAGACAATGCGGCGATCCTTGCAGTACAGATGCTCGCCGTAGAGGACAGCGTTCTCGCCGATCGCCTGACAAAGTTCAAGGCAGATATGGCAGAAGAAGTTTCCGCAAAGGATGAAAAGATCCGTGCACAGTTTGCAGCAAAGGAATAAACCCCGGTATTGATAGATCCGACCATATCAGAACAAAGGAGAAAACGATCATGCAGAAGAAAGAACAGCTCTACGAGGGAAAAGCCAAGAAGGTATTTGCAACAGAGGACGCAGAACTCTATATCGTAGATTATAAGGATGATGCGACCGCATTCAACGGACAGAAGAAGGGACAGATCGCAGGCAAGGGCGCGATCAACAATGTCATGTCCAACCACATGTTCCAGCTCCTCGAGAAGCAGGGCGTTCCGACCCACTTCGTAGAGCAGCTCTCTGAGCGCGAGACCGTGGTAAAGAAAGTGACCATCGTACCGCTGGAGGTCATCATCCGCAATATTTCCGCCGGTTCCTTTGCAAAGCGTTACGGCGTAGAAGAAGGCATTGTATTTGCAAATCCAACCATCGAGTTTTCCTACAAGAACGATGATCTGGGCGATCCGCTGATCAATGACTACCATGCACTGGCTCTGAACCTTGCAACACAGGAGGAGATCGATGAGATCAAGGCGATGGCGTTCAAGGTCAATGAAGTGATGAAGGAATATTTCGATCACCTCAATGTGACACTGGTAGACTTCAAGCTGGAGTTCGGCAAGACCTCAGATGGCAAGATCATTCTGGCAGACGAGATCTCTCCGGATACCTGCCGCCTGTGGGACAAGACAACGGGCGAAAAGCTGGACAAGGACCGTTTCCGTCGTGACCTTGGCGGCGTAGAGGAAGCATACGAGGAGATCATGCGCCGCGTGATGGGCAAGTAATCTGCGGAGCAATTACACAGAACAGAAATCGGACGCGTTTTGGTGGTCAGTCGCTGCTGAAACGCTCCCTTTCTTTCCACTCTGAAACTTTGTTTGAAAGGTTACAAGCAACATGAAATATAAGATGAAGAAGCTGCCGCGTACACCATTCGATGGCGATGCGGTCCATGAAGAATGCGGTGTGTTCGGCATTTATCTGCCGGAGGGTGCGGCGGTCAGTCCGGCGCATGAGGCATACACCGCACTGTTTGCATTGCAGCACCGCGGACAGGAGGCCTGCGGCATTGCAGTGTGCAATAAGGGCGTGATCCGCTGCCATAAGGATGTGGGTCTCGTCAACGATGTCTTTGACGAAAAGACACTGGAAAGCATGCAGGGCAATATGGCGATCGGCCATGTGCGCTACTCGACCACCGGTCAGCCGTCCCGCGAAAATGCACAGCCGCTTGCGATCACCCATGTCAAGGGCAATCTGGCGGTTGCGCACAACGGCAATCTGGTCAATGCCTCTGAGCTGCGCCGCAAGATGGAAATGGGCGGTGGCATTTTCCGCTCCACCTCGGATACCGAAGCGCTGGTATATACCATCGTGCGCAAGCGTCTCATTACCCCATCCATCGAGGCGGCTGTCGTCGAGGCGATGAAGGAGATCATCGGCGCATATTCCATCGTCGTCATGTCTCCGCGCAAGCTGATCGCAGCGCGTGATCCACGCGGGATGCGTCCGCTGTGTATGGGCAAGCGTGCCGAGGACGGCGCGGTGATCTTTGCCTCGGAATCCTGTGCACTCGATGCACTCGGCGCAGAGTTCGTTCGCGATATCGAGCCGGGCGAGGTCGTTGTGGTAGAGGACGGCAATGTACGCTCCATCGATTCGGGTATCCACGAAAAGACGGCTGCCTGTGTCTTTGAATATATCTATTTTGCCCGTCCGGACTCCGTTATCGACGGGGCTTCCGTTGAGGAAGCACGTCAGGAGGCAGGACGCTATCTGTGCGAGGAGCACCCTGTTGAGGCCGATGTCGTCATCGGTGTACCCGATTCGGGCATTCCGGCAGCGATCGGTTATGCGAAATATTCCGGTATCCCATACGGTGTCGGACTCATCAAGAACCGCTATATCGGCCGTACCTTTATCCAGCCCGGTCAGGACAAGCGTGAGCGTTCCGTGCGCCTCAAGCTCAATGCTCTGCGCCGCGCGGTCGAGGGCAAGCGCGTTGTCATGGTCGATGACTCCATCGTGCGCGGTACGACCGTGGGACGACTGGTCAAGCTCATTCGCGATGCAGGCGCGAAGGAAGTGCACATGCGCATTTCCGCACCGCCGTTCCGTTACCCCTGCTTCTTTGGTACGGACATTCCGGACAGCGATCAGCTGCTGGCACATAACCATACCGTAGAAGAAATGCGCGAGATCATCGGCGTGGATTCTCTGGGCTTCCTTTCCGTAGAGGCGGCGAACAAGATCGCAGTGGGCGCGCGCTGCACCTTCTGTGATGCGTGCTTTACCGGCGTATATCCCATGCCTGTCCCCGAAAGCGTAGAGAAGAATATGTTTGAAATGGAGCTCTCTGAATAAGCTGGGAGCCATCTGGGAGGGCGGCGTTGCCGCCCATGACCCCGACGATCGTTGGGGATTTTGAAGGGAGATTCATTTTATGAGTGAGAGTCGTTCTGAAAGCTATAAGGCAGCCGGTGTTGACGTCGTTGCAGGCTATGAAGCGGTCAAGCTGATGAAGCCGCATGTGGAAAGCACCTTCACCAAGGGTGTCATTGGTACACTCGGCGGTTTTGGCGGTCTGTTTGCGCCGGATATCAAGGGAATGCAGGAGCCGGTTCTGGTCTCCGGTACAGACGGCGTGGGCACCAAGCTCAAGCTGGCATTCTTGATGGATAAGCATGATACCATCGGTATCGACTGCGTTGCGATGTGTGTCAATGATATCGTTTGCTGCGGTGCAAAGCCGCTGTTCTTCCTCGATTATATCGCAGTCGGAAAGAACGTGCCCGAGCGCGTTGCGAACATCGTCATCGGGATCGCAGAGGGCTGCCGTCAGGCTGGCTGCGCCCTCATCGGCGGTGAGACCGCAGAAATGCCGGGCTTCTATCCGGAGGACGAATATGATGTGGCTGGCTTCTCGGTCGGTATGGTCGATAAGCCCAAGATGATCGACAGCAGCCGGATGCAGGCAGGCGATGTCCTCATTGGTATCGCCTCCTCGGGTGTACATTCCAACGGTTATTCTTTGGTGCGCAAGACGCTGGGCATCAATGAAAAGGCCGTCAGAAGATACAGCGACGAGCTGGGCATGACCGTAGGAGAAGCACTCCTGACCCCAACCAAGATCTATGTCAAGACGGTGGAGACCCTGCTTGCCGACGGCGTGGATGTCAAGGGCATCAGCCATATCACGGGCGGCGGCTTCTATGAGAATATCCCGCGTATGCTGCCTGAGGGACTGTGCGCTTCCATTGAGCAGGCAGCGGCACCCGTCCTGCCCGTCTTCCATGTGATCCAGCATGCAGGCAATATTCCGGAACGCGATATGTACAATACCTTCAATATGGGTCTTGGTATGGTCATGGCAGTCGCAAAGGAAGACGCAGACAAGGCACTCGCTTCCATCCGTGCAGCAGGTGAGACCGGTTATATCATCGGTGAATGCCGCACAGGGGACAAGGGCGTTATCCTGCGCTGAGGAAGAACACAATGACAAAGATCGCAGTTTTGGTTTCCGGTGGGGGAACCAATTTACAGGCACTCATCGATGCCGCGGCACAGGGCGGACTGCCTGAGGGCGTACTGGATTTCGTGGTATCGTCCAATCCGGATGCCTATGCCCTGACACGCGCCCAGCAGGCAGGGATCGAAACGGCTGTCCTGCGCCGCCGTGACTTTGCGGACAGTGAAGCCTATGGTGCGGCACTGGACGCGATGCTGTGCGAGCGGGAGATCGGACTCATCGTTTTGGCTGGGTTTATGACCGTTCTGCCCGACTCCTTCTGCCGCAAGTGGGAGAACCGCATCATCAATGTACATCCGTCCCTGATCCCGTCCTTCTGCGGAGAGGGCTTCTATGGCCTGCGTGTGCATGAGGCCGCACTCCAAAAGGGCGTCAAGGTCACGGGCGCGACCGTGCATTTTGTTTCCGAGATCGTAGACGGCGGCGCGATCATCTTGCAGAAGGCGGTGGAGGTCATGCCGGAGGACACGGCAGAGACCCTGCAAAAGCGCGTCATGGCACAGGCAGAGCACATCATCCTGCCGCAGGCGGTCGCACTGTTCTGTCAGGATCGTCTGTCTGTTGCAGATGGGAAAGTCCTGATCCAACCCGATGTATAAACACAAGGAGGCATTTTCTTATGGCTGAAAATACCATGTTCGTTTCTGATAATGCAAATGTATTCCGTTTTACCGATGAATTGCAGTCCAACGCATATCCGGGCCGCGGTCTGATGGTCGGCTGCACCCCGAATGCAGATACCTATGTCATGGTATACTTCATTATGGGACGCAGCGAGAACAGCCGCAACCGCGTGTTCGTGGAAACCGAGGACGGTATCCGCACTGAGGCGTTCGATCCTGCAAAGTGTTCCGATCCGTCCCTCATCATCTATCATCCGGTGCGCACCTATAACGGACACACCATCATCACCAATGGGGATCAGACCGATACCATCCGCGATGCAATGGCAGAGGGTAAGAGCTATATCGATGCCCTGCGCACCCGCCGCTTTGAGCCGGATGCACCGAATTTTACCTCCCGTATCTCGGCGGTACACAATCCGGACGGCTCCTACGCGCTGTCCATCCTGAAGCACTTCCACAGTGATCCGGATGCGTGCAAGCGTTACTTCTTTGAATATGACAAGCCGGTCAAGGGGCGCGGTCATTACATCCATACCTATATGTGCGACGGTGATCCGCTCCCGTTCTTCCGTGGAGAACCCAAGTGCGTGCATGTGCAGGATATCCCGATCGAGAAGTATGCGGAATACCTGTGGGATGCCATGAACCCGTGGAACAAGATCTCCCTGTTCGTGCGCTATGTGGATGCAAAGACAGGCGAGACCCAGACGGTCATCAAGAACAAGCACACAAAGTAAGGGAGAGGCACGAACAATGAAGGAACTGGAACTCAAATACGGCTGCAACCCCAATCAGAAGCCGGCGCGCATCTTTATGGAGGCGGGGGAACTGCCCATCGAGGTACGCAATGGCCGTCCGGGATATATCAACTTCCTCGATGCATTCAATGCATGGCAGCTCGTGCGCGAGCTCAAGGAGGCGACCGGCTATCCGGCGGCGGCTTCCTTTAAGCATGTATCGCCTGCCGGTGCAGCACTTGGATATCCGCTTTCCGAGACCGAGAAAGCCATTTACTTCGTAGAGGGTGAGCTGTCCCCCATCGCTTGTGCCTATGCACGCGCACGCGGTGCGGATCGTCTGTGCTCCTACGGGGACTGGGTCGCGCTGTCCGATGTGTGCGATGCCGATGTGGCACGTCTGCTGTCCGTCGAGGTATCCGACGGCATCATTGCGCCGGGCTACACGGATGAGGCCCTGGAGATCCTGAAGGGCAAGCGCAAGGGCAGCTACAATGTAGTCAGCATCGACCCGAACTATGTGCCCAAGCCGATCGAACGCCGCGATATTTTCGGCATTACCTTTGAGCAGGGACACAATGACCTCAAGATCGATGCAGCAATGCTGGAAAACATCGTGACCGAAAACAAGGTGCTGTCAGAGGAAGCAAAGCGCGATATGATCGTTGCGCTCATCACGCTCAAGTACACCCAGTCCAACTCGGTGTGCTATGTCAAGAACGGTCAGGCGATCGGTGTCGGTGCGGGGCAGCAGAGCCGCATCCACTGCACCCGTCTGGCTGGGCAGAAGGCGGATACATGGTATCTGCGTCAGCATCCCAAGGTAATGGGCTTGCAGTTTGTGGACAATATCCGCCGCCCTGACCGCGATAATGCCATTGATATCTATATCTCGGATGAATATGAGGATATTTTGGCGGACGGTGTATGGGAGAATACCTTCAAGGTCAAGCCGGAAGTGCTGACCATGGAGGAGAAGAAAGCGTGGATCGCGACCCAGAGCGGCGTGACCGTTGGTTCAGATGCGTTCTTCCCGTTTGGCGACAATGTGGAGCGTGCGCGCAAATCCGGCGTGCAGTATATCGTACAGCCGGGCGGCTCCATTCGCGATGACCATGTCATTATGACAGCCAATAAGTATGATATCGTGATGGCGTTCACAGGCGCACGTCTGTTCCATCACTAATAACGATTTGGCAGAGCGGGCAAGCCCGCTCTGCTGTTTTCAAGGAGATAGACACACATGGAGAAAGATATGGGCGGCGTTCGGTGTCTTGCAGGCTTTATCCTGCTGGCACTTGCCCATTTCACAGGCTCGTTTTGCTGGATCGCACGCCTGCTCGGTTATATGGGGATTGCAAACGGTACAGCGGCGCAGCCGGAAAACCGATGGCTGGCGTGGGCGCATCAGCTCAGTACGCTGGCAGTCGCAATCTTTGCCGTGCTGGAGATCGTGCGCCTCACGGGTCTGTTGATACTGCCCGATATGGCGGCACTCCTGCTGGAATGTGTTTTGGCTTTTACCTGCGGCGTTTGCGTCCTCGTAGGGATACGGAAAAAGGAGGATCATGAATGAAAGTTCTCGTAATTGGCGGCGGCGGCCGTGAACATGCGATCTGCGTGACACTCGCAAAGAGTCCCAAGGTGGATCATATCTGGTGTGCACCGGGCAATGGCGGCATTGCATCGGTTGCCGAGTGTGTAGATATCGCGGCGACCGATATCGAAGGTGTGGTGGCGTTCGCGAAGGAACATCATCCGGATCTGGTCATGGTTGCGCCCGATGATCCGCTTGCCCTTGGTATGGTGGATGCACTGGAAGCGGTGGGCATCCGCGCATTCGGCCCGCATAAAAATGCGGCTGTCATCGAAGGCTCGAAGTCCTTTGCCAAGGATCTCATGCACAAGTATCATATCCCGACCGCAGGCTACGCTGTGTTCGAGGATTCGGAACAGGCGATCGCCTACATCAAGGAGCAGGGGGCACCCATCGTCATCAAGGCAGATGGACTGGCACTCGGCAAGGGCGTTACCGTTGCGATGACCGAGGAGGAGGCGATCACAGCCGTGCGCGATGCCATTGACGGCGGTGCGTTCGGCGGCGCAGGTGCGCGTGTCGTCATCGAGGAGTTCCTGACAGGCCCCGAGGTCTCCGTGCTCGCGTTCGTGGATGGCACACACCTCAAGACCATGCCGTCTGCACAGGATCATAAGCGCGCATACGACAACGATGCAGGCCCGAACACGGGCGGCATGGGTGCATTCTCGCCCTCTCGCTTCTATACGGACGAGATCGCCGCACAGTGCATGGAGACCATCTTCAAGCCCACCGTTGCGGCAATGGCAGCCGAGGGGAGACCCTTCAAGGGCGTGCTGTACTTTGGACTGATGCTCACGCCAAAGGGCCCCAAGGTGATCGAATACAATGCACGGTTCGGAGATCCGGAGACACAGGCTGTCCTGTCCCGACTGGACAGCGATCTCTATGATATTTTCGGTTCGGTCATCGATGGCAAGCTCGATAGCATGGACATTCGTTGGAAGGACGAGGCGGCATGCTGTGTCGTCATGGCGTCGGGTGGATATCCGAAGGCATACGAGAAGGGGAAGGTCATCACAGGCTTGGATGCCGTGACCGATTCCTTTGTGTTCCATGCCGGAACCAAGAAGCAGGGAGATGCGATCGTAACGAGCGGCGGCCGCGTGCTGGGCGTCACTGCGACCGCGCCCACACTCGATCAGGCGATCGAGAAGGCGTATGCCGATGTGGATAAGATCCACTTTGACGGCGCACATTTCCGCAAAGATATTGGGATCAAGAAAGGATAAGTTATGGACGGAAAGAAGCAGAAGCAGATCCTTGCATGTATGAATGACGTGCTGGGACAGAATGGATTTCGCTCTGAGCTCATCGAGCAGAGTGAGGCGACGCCGCTCATGCTGCGTGCAGAGACACAGCGGCTGGGCAAGATCGCAAAGGAAGTCACGATCGAGGCGTGCTTTATTCCGATCGCACTGCCGGACGAGAACAACGGACTTTTGCAGTTCTTTGTGACGATCTTCCAGAACGTGCCGGAAGAAAACGCGCAGCAGGTCGAGCGTGCCTGCAAGTACTGCAATGACTTCTCGGCACTGGGCAATTTCGGATTTTTTGCACCGGCAGGGCAGATCTATTTGAAGCACAATACCCTGCTTGATGCAAGTCTGGAGCTGGAAAAGGTCATCACCTTTGTAGCAGACAATATTTCTCTGCTGGTTGCCTCCGCGACGCGCTTTGTGGATGCCTTCGCTTCCATTGGGTTCTCCGGCATGCCGGTCGATACCGCGATCGAGCAGGAGCTGCTGCCGAAAATGTGATCATAAAACAGGCTGATCCTTGGGGAAAGGGTCAGCCTGTTTGTTTATTTTTGCCGCAGTGCTGCGTATGCGGTTTGCAGGACGCGGATGGACAGTGCGATCCGTGCAAGGAGACACAGGAAGAAGATGCTGCCAAACAGGATCTCGCTGCGTGCCAATGCCCCCACCTGAAAGACACCGGCGGCGGCATAGGCAGGATAGGTGAGGAGACGGGCACAATGTGCACCCAGTACGGCGTTGGCACGGAATACCGTCAGTCCGGTCAGGACTGTGCCGAGGATACCGCCGGATGCGATCGCACGTCCTTGCGGCAGGGCTGGATCGAAGCCGAGGAACAGGAGAAAGGCGATCAGGATGGGCAGTCCGTCCAGTGTGCAGCGCATCATACCGGAAAACCGGAATGTGCCGGACAGATCGGGCATTTGCCAATCGGGAAAGGACAGGACGAGAGAGAGCAGGGCAATGAGCCCAACCGCCAAGGCGGTGGGGATCGCCCAGAGGAAGAGCGCAGGTGCGCCCTGCTTGGCAAGGAACCAGCAAATGAGGAGCAGCCCAAGTGCCGCAAGCCACACACTCCACAGCTTGAGTGCGGTCTGCGTCAGGAAGACGGCACTGCACCATGCGGTATCGGCGGCATAGAGTGCGCCGCACAGCATGAGGATAACATAGATGGTTTGTCTCAGTGCATGCGGAGCGCGTGCGATCCAGCTCCAGAGGTCACGCACTTGCAGGCGTTTGGCAAGGGCAAGCCACGAAAGCGCAAGGAGCACGCATAGCGATCCGGCACACAGCGCATGCAGCCAGTCGTTCGCAGAAAGGAACAGCGTGGGAGAGAGAAGGAGCAGGAAGAACATTGCCCCCTGCCCATAGGGGAAGATCTTGTCAGGCATCGCGATCACCTCCGGAAAAGTGTGTCAGGCGTCCGGACACAAACTGGGCACGACCGGCTGGGATCACGCGGCCGTCCGATGTGAGTGTCAGCGCAGGCAGGGAGAAATCCGTACCCGACAGGATACGGTCCGCAATGCGGCACAGTGGCAGGTCGGGCAGACTGCCTCGCTTTGCGTGGGCATCCAGAAGTGCGCCGAGTGCCGCGCCGGGGATCTCCTCTGCGACCGCCTGCGCACGAACGATGGAATCCGCCGGTACATCGCGTGCCACGGCGATGCGCAGGGTCAGGCGGACATCGCTGCGTCTGAGCAGGGTCTCTATGATGGGAACAAGGCTCTTTTTGGCGGCGGTTTCATCCACAACGATCGTGCGTGCATGGCTCAGATACATCTGTCCGGCAAGCATCTGCTCGATCTCCGCAAGCAATGCATCCAGAGTCTGTCCGGTGGTGGTCAGATAGACCGAGGCGGCGTTGCCCTCCAGACTGTCCTGCCGTACCGCCTCTGCCGTCAGCTGCAAGGTGTTTGAGCTGTCCTGTGAGATGCTCGCACTCAGGATGGGCAGCAGATCACCGGCCCCATGCCCTACGCCGCCGGTGTAAAGCGCGATACACAGTGGGACGAGCACAAGAATGATACGCTTCATGCCGGATCGTCCTCCTGTGCCAGAAATCGCTTGCGCGGCATATCACGCCACGGCGCGCGCAGCCATGCGTCATCCAGATCCGGATGCACACGCGGGATCAGGTTGAGCAGGTACGGGCAATCGAACGAGCGCAGCGTGCAGAGATGTGCGACCATGAGGCAGAGTCCAAACAGCAGGCCATACAATCCGGCAGCGGCACTGGCGGCGAGCAGAGAGAAGCGCAGCACAAGTCCGGCGGCTTGCAGTTTGGGGACGGTCAGACCGGTCACGGCGGCGATCGCTACGATGATGACAGCGGGCGCGGAGAGGAAACGCGCGGAGACTGCGGCTTGTCCCAAAACCAGACCGCCTACGATGGACATGGTAGAGCCCATCACACTGGGGGTGCGTGTGCCTGCCTCCTTGAGCGTTTCAAACACCAGCAGCAGGAGCAGGATCTCCCAGAATACCGGAAGCGGCACACCTTTCTGTGCGGCGGCAATGGCGAGCAGCAGGCGCGTGGGTAAAAGCTCCTGATGAAATCCCAAGAGCGCGACATAAAGCGCGGGAATGATGATGGAAAGCCCGAAACCGATCGCACGCAGGGTGCGCGATACGGCGGCTTGCCGTACTGCGATATAGTAATCATCATTTGCCTGAAAACATTCCTGTAAAATACAGGGGGCGGAGAGTGCCACCGGACTGCCATCGGTCAGCACCACGACACGTCCCTCCAGCAGACGGGATACGGCAACATCGGGGCGTTCGGTCGTGCCCAGTGTAGGGAATGGGGAGCTGGGCGCATCACGCACACATTCGGCAACATAGTTGGAATCGAGGATACCGTCCAGCGACATTTTACGGATACGGCACTGCATTTCATGGACGAGGGCAGGCGGTGTGACGCCCTTGATCCAGCAGACACAGACCACGGTGTTGGTTTCACCTGCATAGCGAGAGAAAGAAAACGTCAGCCGTGGGTCATTGACGCGGCGGCGCAGCATGGAAAGATTGGTCATAAAGGATTCGGTAAAGCCCTCGCGTGGGCCACGCAGTACCTTTTCGCTTTCCGGCTCCGAGGGGGAACGGGTGGCAAAGCCCTTGGTGTTGACCATGACAGGGCGGCTGTCCCCATCGACGAGAATGGCGGTATCTCCATAGAGCATGGCGGACAGCATGGCATCCGGATCGGCGGCGAGACTGCATTCGTTGATCTGCACGATGGCATCGGCAAGGACTTGTGCGGTCAAGCCCTTACTCTGCGTCTGCATGAGCGGGCGCAAAATGGATTCATTGATCGCCTGATTGCTCACCATGCCGTCAAAAAAGAGGACGGCACAGCGCAGACCACTTTGGGTCTGGATGGTTCGCACGATGAAGGTGTCATCCTGCGCGAACAGGGCGCGCAGGGTTTCCAGATTTTGAGACAGGTCGGTTGTGAGGTGTATGGACAAAAAAAGACCCCCTTTCGGGGATAGTGTGTACCGCAGGGGCACGCCTTATGCAAGGATCCGGTCGGCGAGCACTTCTCCAAACATACGGATGCTGCGCAGGGCTTCCTGTAGGGTGTTGCCCGATGAGCCGCATTCCAGCAGGAGAGAGCCTGCACGCAGATGGGTGTTGAATCGCTGGGCGCGCAGGTTGACATCGCGCATGAGACCCGGATACGCGCCGTTTGCATCTGCTTGCAGGTTGACGGCGAAGTTCATGTTCCGGCGCCAGTGCGGGTGCTCCAGTCCACTGGCATCCGTGCCTACAACGAGCATGAGCTGTGCCACCTCCTGACCGCCGATGGTGCTCGCGATGCGGAATTGTCTGCCGTCCTTTGTGAGGATCGCATCACGGTGCAGGTCGATCGTGACCTTGATATCCGGATACTTTTTGAGGGCCTGTTCCGCAGCGGCAAGGGAACGCCCATAGGAACCATTGTAGGCAGGATCGTCAAAGATATCCGTGATATGTACCACGCCGATCCCGCGCGCCTCCAGCACCTTGGTCAGCTCCGTGCCCACGCGCACGACGCTCTGCGTTTTATCGCGCGTGCGGTAGTCGCCGGAGGGCTTATAGGTATCCTTGCCGGAGGGAGTGTAGGCCTCGGTCGCATGGGTGTGATAGATGAGTACCTGAGGGGATCCGTCATGCCTGACATGGATCTTTATGGGGTCTTTCAGCATGGCATCGACATCTACATCGATCTTTGCATCGTTGCGGAGCTCTATATTGGGGTCACGCTTGTCCTCAGCCGGAGGAAGTGCCTCCGGCTGGGCGTCCAGATCCGGAGGCGGCGCGCTTTCCATTGTGGGTTCCGGAGCGTCCTTCTTTGGCGCTGTGGCTTTGGGGACGGAGGGGGGACGCTGGGGGATCCCGGTTTCCAGTGCGATGGAGGAGGCGAGGAAGGTTCGGTTTTTCGCGATCGCGTCCAACAGTGCGTCTGCCTGTGCATCTCCACCCATGCGGTGGCTGATGAGCAGCAGGAAGGCGCAGAGCAGCAGGACAGCTGCGGGCATCAGGATCCCAGAACGTTTGCGGGCAGGACGATGGGGCATGAGACGGTCACTCCTTTGGTGCGGAAAATCCTGTGTTCCTAATCTATGTCCCAATGGGCGGTGGTATGCAGACAAGTTTAAGCCAAAAGCAGGTCGAGATCTTCCAGTGTGAGTTGGGGCTGCAAGGCATGGTTGATGGCGTAGCCGATGACCTTGGCGGTATCGCGCACACGCTGGTCGATCTCGCGCGGGGTCACAAAGACCGGTTCGGGCAGGGTGTCGGCGTCCGGTGTGTCCGGCACACATAAGATGCTGCTGCCATCGACGACGGTGGGGACACCGATGGCGATCACCGGCACGCCAAAGGCAGCAGCATTGAAGGCGGCGCGTGCGTTGCCGACACCGGAACCGGGCACGATGCCTGCATCTGTGACCTGTATGGTGCGTGTCAGGTGGGAGAGTGTTCCTGCTGCGAGTGCATCCACCACGATGATCGCCGCAGGCTGTACCGTTTTACATAGTCCGCGCGTAAATTCGGCAGATTCGATACCGGTCTGTCCCAAAACACCGGAGGCAGCCGCACAGACCGGACGCCATGCGGCAAATTCCTGCGGCATTTGCTC
>JARIAV010000170.1 GCA_029257685.1 Butyricicoccus sp. | reverse complement strand
GGGTCACTGTACGCGCAGGGATTCGATGAACGCCTCGTCCGGTGTGACGAACGCGGTCTGGTACACATGGTAGATGACAAAGCCCGGTTTTGCGCCCGATGGCTTTTTGAGGTTGCGCACTTCGGTATAGTCCACGGGCACCATAGACGAGGTGCGCCCCTTGGAGTGGTACGCGGCGATCATGGCGGCCTCGGTCATGGCCTGATCGGTGGGCGCACGTCCATCGGTCACAAGGATGACATGGGAGCCATGGATCTTCTGCGTATGGAACCACCAATCGCTCTTGAAGGCGGTCTTCATACTGAGCAGATCGTTTTGCAGGTTGTTCTTACCTGCCCAAACGGAGAATCCGTCTGTGGTGCGGTATTCATACGGAACGGAGCGTGCAGGTTTCTTCTGTTTGCCGCGCTGTTTATTGGAGAGGATACCGGTCTGCATGAGTTCTTCTCGCAGCTGGGCAAGATCGGCTTCGTTTTCCGCTTCATCGAGGGCGGCAAGGACGCTTTCCAGATAGTCCAGCTCCTTTTCGCCCTGTGCGATCTGCTCGGTGAGCATGTGTTCGGCGGTCTTGGCTTTCTGGTACAGCTTGAAATACTTCTGTGCGTTCTGCTGTGGGGTCAGGCGGACATCGAGGGAAATCTCGATCTCCGGACATTCCGGATCATAGTAATCGATGACCTTGGCGGTACGCATCCCCTTTTCCAGCTGGTAGAAGTTCGCGGAGATCAGCTCACCGCGCCGCTTATGCTTGTCGCGTTCGTGCGTCTTGGCGAGCTCCTGCCCCTGTGCCGCGAGCTTACGCACCAGACGGTCGCGCGCCGCCGTGACTGTGCGGAGCATATCGCCTGCCTTGCGGTGCATCCGTTCTGCCTGTCCTTTTTTCTCGTAGAATCCGGCGAGCAGGGCGGAAAAGCTGGGCATGGCGTCCACCTGCATTTCCGCGCCATACTGTGTGATGGGCACGCAGGTGAAGTCGAACGGCTTACGCTCGGCGGTCTTGGTGAGCAGATAAGGTGTCCCCTGACCTGCCTGTACCTCGGACAGGAACGCCGCGAACGCCGCATAGAGGGCGTCTTTTTGCGTTTCGTCCAGTTCGTCCACGGTTTTCGTGGGGTCTCCCAGCGCGCGGAACGCGATCTCGCGGCACAGCAAGGGGGAAAGTCCGCGGAACGCGGACAGGATCCAGCGATCCACGCCTGTGTCGCCCTGCATATTGCGGAACGCGGCGTGCAGTCCGGTCTCTGATACGGCAAAGGGATCGACCTTCTCGGTCTGCTCGGGCGGCATCCGGTAAAACAGTCCGGGCAGGATCTGCCGCTTGCCGGAAATATCACCGTCCACGCGCCGAATGGCATCGACGATGCGTCCGGCTTCGTCCTTCAAGATGAGGTTGGAATATTTTCCCATCAGCTCCGCGACCAGATACCGCTTGACGGGCACGCCCATTTCATCGGTGGTGTCCAGTTCGAGCACCGCCATGCGCTCCAGCGCAGGCTGGGTCAGGGAGACGATCTTTGCGCCCTGAATGTGCTTGCGCAGGAGCATACAGAACATGGGGGGCGCGGCTGGATTTTCGCGGTTCTGTTCGATGAGGTGGATGCGCGGTGCAGCTGCCGAGGCAGAGAGCAGCAGGCGGCACGCGCCCTGTCCGCCGCGGATCTGCAAAACGATCTCCTCGCGGTCGGGCTGGTATACTTTTTCAATGCGTCCGCCTGCAATGCGTCCGTTGAGCTCGGACAGCACGGCACGCAGACAGATGGCATCTAATGGCATCGGTAGTAAGACCTCCTATATCAAATGCAGGCGTATTCCAAGAACACGCCCGCAGTCAGCTTATACGAATTGGATGCAGTCCCGATGGATCTCGGAAACCATGGTCTCCACTGTCGGGAAGCATTTTGCAAGGTGGTCGGCAAAGACTGCCGCCACGGGATTTTCGGTCGGAAAATGTCCGGCATCAACAAGGGTCAGACCGATGGACTGGGCACGCTGCATGAGGTCGTAGGAGCAGTCACCGATGACAAAGGCATCTGCACCCTTGGCTTTTGCCGCGTCCATCATCTTGCCGCACGCACCGCCGCCCACGGCAACACGGCGAATGGGATAACCGCCGTCCGCATAGCGCACACCGCCTGCGTCCAGACAGTCCTTGACGTACTCCGCAAAGATCTTGGGGGACATACGGGCAGGCAGATCGCCCACGCGCCCAAGCTGCCCGTTCTCCCCTGCCTCCATGTTGATGACGTGGGAAAGTCCCAAGGCCCTGGCAAGGGCATCGTTGACGCCGCCCTGTGCGCAGTCCGCGTTGGTGTGCATACAGATGACCGAAATGTCATTGCGGATGGCGAGACGCAGGGCGCGTCCGGTGGCGTCGTCCTCGGTCACATGGCGCACCGAGGTGAAGATGAGCGGATGATGGGCAACGACCACCTGTGCGCCCACGCGCACGGCTTCTTCGATGACGGCCTCCGTGGCATCGAGGGCACAGAGTACCTTTTTGACCTTCTGTTCCCGATCGCCGGTCATGAGACCGCAGTTGTCCCAGCTTTCCGCCAGCTCGTAGGGTGCGAACTGTTCCATGCAGCCCAAAATATCATTTACAAACGGCATACGATCGCCTCCAATGCTGTTTCGATGTGTTGTACGACCATGCGCTGTGCCGCGATCGCAGCAGGCAGGGTCTTTTCTCCGGCTTCCATGCCCGAAAGGGCGTACCGCTCACGCCGCAGGAGTGCCTGCAAATATGCCGGCGCGCCTTGTGCCCGTAACAGGGCATCGGACGTATAGCACGCGGCAAGCGGCATTTCCTGCGCACTGCCGCCGCCCTGCGCCATCAGGATCACATAGAAGCGTTTGCCCTCCTGACACACGATTTCCTCGGAAATATGGTAGCCGTGCGCCCACAGCCACTGTCTCAGCTGGGGAAGCATGGTCATGGGCTGGAGCAGCAGGGTGTGTGTGCCCTGTGCCGTCCACGGTGCAGCTTGGAGAATGCCTGCGATGGTCTCACCGCCCATTCCGGCGATGGAGATGGTGTCGCACTCCTCCGGACGCACTGCGTCCAGACCGGCTGCCAGACGGAAGCACACGCCTGCGGAGAGTCCGTGCAGCCTTGCGTTTTCCCTTGCGTGGTCGAGCGGGCCTTCCCGCAGGTCGCAGGCGATCGCCTGTGTGAGCCTGCCTGCGCGCAGGAGGTACAGGGGCAGGTGTCCGTGATCGGTGCCGATATCGGCAAGCCGCGCCCCCTGCGGCACGCGATCGGCGATGGCTTGCAGGCGCGGGGTGAGGTTCAAATTTTCTTTTGTTCGTTCTGTCATTGTTCTCTCAAATAAAAAACGAGACCGACAATACTGCCGGTCTCAGCTTGTCCACTTGCATCCTAGACACAGTTTGCCTCAGTCAGGCGGGTGTCTATTCCTTATTCGCCGAGGAACTTATTGAGCTGTGCAACGAGTTCGTCTGCATTTGTGCCGTGCACCATGCAAGCCTCCTCGATGCTTTCGCCCTGAGAGGACGGGCAGCCCAGACAGTGCATGCCCATGTCGAGGAAAAACTTTGCAGTATTGATGTCACGCGCGAGGACTTCGCCGATGGTGGTTCTCTTTGTAATTGCAGCCATGATAGACCTCCTAAAAGAAATACAAATTTTTGGATTTAGATTGGTTCTATTATACCGCTTTCGTATGCAAATTTCAAGAGGTGGTTACAGACTGTTCACAGAAATCGAGAACACTTTCCGAGTGGGAGCTATCAGTTCTTTTTTTGCAGGAGATGCGCAGGGCGGCGCGGCTTGACAGGGGTGGCGAAAGCAGGTATACTACAGACATAAAAAAGGGTGCGTTGCCGGTAGACGGTTATGCCCTCAAGGAATCATTCAAAAATGACCGCTTCTCTTAGCACAAGGGCGGTCATTTTGCGTATGTAGTGAAAATCCACATAAAAAATGCTGTACACAGTTGCTATGTAGGATTGCTTTGAGAAGCAAAAGAAAATGTTTTTTGGAACGTCCGTTGGGTTTTCCTTTCTACGAAAAGGATTTTCTTCAAGAAGCAGGGGAACTTTTGTAGAATGTTCGTAGGAGTTTCTTTTCTGCTAAAGAAATTTGCTTCAAAGCAAAGAGCAACGTGTCGCGGCCGCGCGACGGCGGCATAAGGGCTGGACAC
>JARIAV010000166.1 GCA_029257685.1 Butyricicoccus sp. | reverse complement strand
CATACACAATGTCATTGGGGAGTTTGCGGACGATATCACCCAGCAGCTTTGCGCTGAGGACGATTTCTCCAGGCTGGACGATCTCGGCTTCGACTTCGGTTTTGATGCCGATGGAGAGGTCATAGCCGGATAGGGTAAGGTGGTCGGTTGCGGTGATGCGCAGACCTTCCAGGATCGCGATGGTTGATTTTGTAGAGACTGCTCTTGAAGCGATGGAGATTGCATCAAGAAATGCAGATTTTTCACATGAGAATTTCATCGAAAGCGTGCATCCTTTCTCTATCCACAGGGTATGTGGAGATAAGCAGGTAGTTTATGGGAAATATGGGCAGTAAATAGAAGAATATTTTTATAGTCGTAGTAGTAGAGCTGTGGAATCTGTGGAAAAGTGGAAAAAGTCCATGAAATTCGTGGGAAATTTTATCCCCATGCGAATGTGTATGGATTTGGATGAATTGTGGGTGGAAATTATGGGAAATCGTTTTCCACAGATTATCCATCCACAATCCACAGATGCTGTGGATAAAATTTTTCGTAAAAAAAGAGTGTGTTTTACAGATTTTGGATGTTTTCCACGAGGGTTTTGATGATATCCTCCAGCTCCGCATTTTTCTTGCGATCGCCGTCGATCTTGTCACAGGCATGCATGACGGTCGTATGATCGCGGCCAAAGACCTTGCCGATCTCGGGCAGGGAATAATTCGTCATTTTGCGCACAAGATACATTGCCATTTGACGGGGCTGGACGGTATCTTTGGAGCGGCGGTCGGAAAGGATCTGATCGACGGGGACCGAATAGAAATTGGATACGGTTTGCAGGATCATTGGAGGCGTGGGATTGAGTCCGGGATTGATCGATCGGACTTCTTCGATGACCTTCTGCGTCATATCGATCGTGATGCTTTCTCCGCCCAGCTCATGCTTTGCCTTGATTTTTTTGACGGTGCCTTCCAGCTGCCGCACATTGGACTGTAAGTTCTCTGCAATGCAGTAGATGACATCTTTCGGCAGTTCAAACCCCAATTTTGATGCTTTTGCGTTGATGATGGCAACGCGTGTTTCAAAATCAGGCGGCTGGATATCGGCGAGCAGACCCCATTCAAAACGGGTCTTCATGCGGTCCTCCAGCGTGTTCATTTCCTTGGGCGGACGGTCCGAGGTGAGAACGATCTGGCGTCCGGATTCATACAGAGCGTTGAAGGTATGGAAGAATTCCTCCTGTGTGCGCTCTTTTCCGGCGATAAACTGGATATCATCGATGAGCAGCAGGTCTGCCATGCGGTATTTTCCGCGGAAAGCCTGTACATCACCCTCCTGAATGGCAGTGACCAGTTCATTGGTAAAATCTTCACCCTTGACATAGATGATGCGGAAATCCGGATGGGTCCCACGGATCACGTTGCCGATCGCATGCAATAAGTGCGTTTTTCCCAAGCCGGACTGTCCGTAGATAAACAGCGGGTTATAGTTTTCTGCCGGATGGTTGGCAACCGAAATCGCTGCTGCATGGGCAAATTTATTGGAAGAACCGACGATAAAGTGTTCAAACGTATATTCTTCATCGGGAGAAAGTCCGATGGATTCGCCTGTTTTTGCAGGAGAAGGGACCTGATCCCCATAGATGACGGACAGGGTGATGGGTTCTCCGAGCAGCTCGGTCAGGGCCTGCTCGAGCTGTCCCGTAAAGCGGGATTCGATGATCTCTTTTTTGAATTGGTTGGCAGCGCGCAGAACGAAGCTGGTTCCATCAAGAGAAATGGCTTCGGCGTCGTCAAACCACGCGGAAAGCGTGACTGGGCTAAAGGTACCCTCCATGCGCGACAACGCCATTTTGAGTAAGTCGTTGTTGCTGTTCAAGAATTTATCCTCCTATTTCTGCCGATTCTAATTCACAATACATAATAGCATAAGATGGGTTCGATTTCAAGTTATCCACAGGTGTGGATGAGGTTGGGTATAAACGGATGGATGGAGCGCAGGATGGACTTGCGGGGACAAAAAGTTATGCACAGAACAAACAGGGGCCTTGGGATGACCCAACTGGTAAAAAATAACCGGAGCATAGATCAAAGAAATGTACATTTTTTGTAAAGTTGCGCTTGACAAATCCTATATAGAGTGACTATAATATATCTGATTCGGAGTATTACGGACAGGCAGCGGCATAAGCCCGATCTTCTGGTATTGGACCTGTGCCGGTGCCCATTCAGATCTATCATGATAATAGGAGGTGTGTGGTAAATGCTGAGAACTTATCAGCCGAAGAAGCGTCAGCGCAGCAAGGAGCATGGCTTCCGTAAGAGAATGTCTACGAAGAATGGCCGCAAGGTGCTGGCTCGCCGTCGTGCAAAGGGCCGCAAGCAGCTGACCCTGTAATCTGGCAAAACAAAAAACAAATCGAGCCGCCCTGTTTGAGCGGCTCTTTTTCGTATTTTCTTGCGTATCAGGAACGTGTCTATGATTTTCGTCTGCCGTATCCCGCCTGAACGCAGTGGGGAAAGGGGAAGTATACGGCAGGCAGACCGCGCAGGCTGCAAGATGCAGACCATCCGGATCGGCGCGGGGGGAGACGCTAGGGCATCAGCACCTCCCAAAACGCTTCTGTAAATTTTTATTTCGGAGCAGATCATGAAATCTACCTATGTTATCAAAGAAAACCATGAATTCCGCAGGCTCTATCACCGTGGGAAATCTTCCGCAAACCGCTATCTCGTACTGTACTGCCTGAAAAACCGCCGCCCTTACAACCGTTTGGGGCTGACGGTCAGTGCAAAGTTTGGCTGTGCCGTACAGCGCAATCGTGCAAAGCGTCTGTTTCGGGAGGCGTACCGCCTGCATGCATCGGAATTCAAAGAGGGCTTCGATCTTGTGCTCGTCGCACGCAGCCGCATGCAGAATGCCGGCTGTGCAGAGATCGAAAAAGCACTCTGCAAGGCTGCGCGTGAGCTGCACCTGCTCAAGGAAAAAGAGGGGAAAATGTCATGAAACGATTGATCTTATCCTGCATTCGCCTGTACCGCAAGGGGATCTCGCCCTATACTGCCCCAACCTGCCGCTATATCCCGACCTGCTCCCAATATGCATTGGAGGCCGTGGAAAAATATGGCGCATGGAAAGGCAGCTGGCTTGCGATCTGCCGGATCTGTCGTTGTCACCCTTTTTCCAAACGCGGACCCTATGACCCTGTACCCTGATTTCGGGGGATCAGAACGGGAAGACCTCCTGTTCTGCAACACATTTGGAGGAACAAAATTTTGGCTAAGATCTTTGGTTTATTGATCGTGCGCCCCTTTGGTATGCTGCTGATGTGGATCTACAATCTGGTAGGTTCCTATGGCGTTGCGATCATTTTGTTCGCCGTGTTCTGTAAGCTCCTCATGCTCCCGCTGTCCATCCACAGCAAAAAGAGCATGCGAAAGATGAGCGCGCTGTCACAAAAACAGATGGCATTGCAGAAAAAGTATGCGAACAATCGTGTCAAGCTCAATGAAGAGATACAAAAACTGTATGAGCAGGAGGGTGTCAGCCCGATGAGTGGCTGCCTGCCGTCCTTCCTGCCGCTGCCCATCATGATGGGTCTTTACTACGCGATCGAAAAGCCGGTCACCTTTATGATGGGCATCACCGATAAGGATTTCGTAACAGAAGGCTTCCCCGATTCGGTACAGCTGCTCATCGATTATGTCAACAACAACGGCATTGCGGATCTGACCAAGTTTCAGGATTATTATGTACAGATCCCACTCATGGAGAACCTCAATAAGCTCGCCGATGCAGCCGGACAGTTCCCAGAGGCGATCACCAAGCTGTCTGCTGAGATCGCAGAACGCCTTGTGCCGCTGAACTTTAATTTCCTCGGCTTCAATCTGGCACAGACCCCGAGCATCAAGGATTTCAGCATCCTTTGGCTGCTGCCGATCCTGTCCGGTCTGACTGCGCTGCTGTCTTCGTTCGTGATGCAGAAACTTCAGGAAAAATCCAATCCGAGCGCTGCACAGGTGCAGGGCTCTATGAAGGCGATGCTGTACATGATGCCGCTGATGTCTGTCTATCTGGGCTTCATCCTGCCGGCTGCACTCGCTGTTTACTGGATCACCAACAACCTGCTGACAATGGTTCAGGAGGTATTCCTTACCTGGTATATGGATAAGTATCATCCGATCGAGGTGGAAGACCCCAAAAAGAAGAAAAAGAAGGCCAAGATCAAAAAGGAGGAAGCGTAAATGCAGAAAGAACAGATTTTTTCTGCGCAGACCGTGGATCGTGCGATCGAAAAGGCACTTGAGACCCTGCATCTCGACCGAGATGCGATCTCCGTTGAAGTCATGGATATGGGACGCAAGGGTTTTTTGGGTCTTGGTGCTTCAGATGCAAAGATCCGCGTGACCTATGAGGCTGAGGAGCCCGCTCCCGTACAGCCTGCATCCAAGCCGGTCTCTCAGCCAGTGGCAAAGGAGAAAGAAAAGCCTGCGGAAAAGCGGGATGAAACACCGCGTCTGGTCAAGGCCGCACCGCAGGGAACAAAGCCTGTGGAAAAGCCGCAGCCGCCGAAGCCTGCAAAGCAGGAGGAAGCTCCGCGCCTGGTTCGTGCCGCTTCCGGCGAAAAGCCGGCACCGAAGCCGGCACCGAAGCCGGTGGAAGAACCGGCAGAGCAGTCGGAGGTCAAGCAGTATCCGAAGGCAGAGCCTCTGCCAGAGGCAGAATGGAGCAATGAAGCAAAGGCTGCGATTGCATTCATCGATGGACTTTTGGTCAAGCTCGGTGTCGAGGGACACGCGTTCGTGACCAATCAGTCTGAGACCGATCATCTGCGCATCGAGATCGAGGGACCGGATATGGGCCCTGTCATCGGTCGCCGTGGGGATACGCTCGATGCCATCCAGTATCTGACTTCTCTGGTCCTCAATCGTGGGACAGACGATCATATCCGCCTGACCATCGATACCGAGAACTACCGCATCAAGCGCGCGGAATCGCTCGAGCGTCTGGCACGCAAGATGGCGGGTAAGGTCGTAAGATACCATAAGCCGATGACCTTGGAGCCGATGAATCCGTATGAACGTCGGATCATTCATGCGGCATTGCAGGATTATCGCGGTGTTACAACACACTCGACCGGAACCGAACCGGGGCGTCGTGTTGTGATCTCTCCGGAGGGCGGACGCAAGTACAATGGCCGCCGCACACCAAAGCAATAAAAAATTGCATAATGAGGGCATGATGAAAGCATTTTTGCTGCATCATGCCCTTTTTTTCTGCCATAAAATAAATTTGGAAGTATCAGAGATCTATCTTGACATTTTCATAAGACTGGAGTATTATAATCTCAAAATAAGACTGTAGTCTTATGAAAAGGAGGTGACGCAGAAATGAAATTGTTTGACTCGGAGCTCAAGGTCATGGACGTACTTTGGGACAGGGGAGATCAGCCTGCCAAGGAGATCGCACGGCAGCTGACAGGGATCTATGGCTGGAACGTCAATACCACCTATACCCTGATCAAGCGATGTATCAAAAAGGGCGCGATCGAACGAACAGAACCCAACTTTATGTGCCATGCGCTGATTTCCAAGGAAGTCGTACAGCAGGCGGAAACCGATGAACTCATCGACAAGCTGTACAGCGGCTGCGCAGATAAGCTGTTCGCGGCATTGCTGGGCAGAAAAAAAATGTCAGCCGAACAGATCGAACGGCTCAAACAGATGGTTGATGACTTGGAATGAGGGAGATCCCATGCGTTTCTTGCAAATGAGTATAACAGGGGCAGTTTTGATCGGTGTGATCCTGCTGATTCGCAGGTTCCTGCTCCATCAGCTGCCAAAGAAAACCTTTTTCATTCTTTGGGGGATGGCATTGGCACGGCTGCTCATTCCGTTCTCCATTCCATCTCGATTTAGCATATATACATGGTTTGCACAGCATAAACGACCTGCGGAAGTCTTTGTTTCTCCTGTGTCACCACAAAATCTGACGCAGGGAAACGCGTTCGTCTCAGATGCTTTGTCTGGCGGTACAGGAAGCCATGATCCGTGGCTGCTCGTATGGCTCATCGGTATGATGCTGTGTGCTGCATTTTTTATGCTGGCCTATTGGAAATGTGTACGAGAATTTCGCACGGCGACCCCAATCGAGGATCCCTTGATACAGGAATGGTGTCACGCGCATGCGCTGTATCGCACCATTTCGGTTCGTCAGACCGATCTGGTGGAAAGTCCCATGACGTTTGGCATCTTGCGTCCCGTCATTTTGCTGCCAAAGGATATGGATCGGAGCGATGAGACCATGCTTGCCTATGTGCTGACACATGAGTATGTACACATCAGGCGGTTCGATATCCTCACCAAGCTACTGGTCATCACGGCACTCTGTATCCATTGGTTCAATCCTCTGGTTTGGATCCTGTATGTGCAGGTCAATCGCGATCTGGAATTGTCCTGTGATGAAGCGGTCTTGCGGTCGTTTGGGGAGAAGGATCGGTCCGCGTATGCGCGTGCGCTGATCCGAATGGAGGAGCAAGCCTGCGGCTTTTTGCCGTTATGCAGTCATTTTACGAAAAATCCATTGGAAGAAAGGATCGAAGCAATCATGAAAACGAAGAAAACGACAGTTTTTTCTCTTTTACTGGCGGGAACGATCGTGACCGGAACAGCAGCTGCGTTTGTGACTTCCTCTCAGCTGGCAGACAGCACGGTTCTGCTGACAAATGGGGACACAGCCACCAATCTGCAAACAACGGAATGGTGGACCGCAGAGGAATATGAAGCATGGCTCCGGAACGAGAAAGAAGAATTACAGAGTCTGGTTGGAACAGGCAGCGGCTGGTATGATGCACAGGGTACGCTGCATGTATTCACACAGGAGGTCGTCGATCAGACCATCGCAGGCTATGAAAAGACTTTGCAGGAGATCAAGACTGGAAAGCGGCATGCAAAGCCGGTCGATGTGGATGTTGACGGAGATGGAACGCCTGATTATTCGATCACAAGAAATGATACAGACGATCCTGCCGTGGAGGTGGATGCCAGTTATGCAGTGCAGGACGCGGGCGTTCCTGCAACGCTGGGAACCAAAGATATCGTCACCTATGTGCAGGAAAATGAAAGTGCAGCTTCTGAGGATAACAGTCCGGCGGCGGCTTCCATTGTGGAACACATGAAACAGTATGAAAAGTGGGGGATCACCTACACACCGGAAAACGGCGGCAATGTATATTATCAGGGCAAGCTGATCCGTCGATTTGAGGATATCAACATGAAGACAAGCAACGTCATCACCGTAGAGTCTGCCAAGGGCGGCGACCAGATCGCATGTACGGTGTATGATGCGGCTGGAAATATTACCGGTGTGCGTGTGGAGCCATATCATGCTTGATCCACAAAAAATCAGCTCAGTATACAAAATCAATGAGGGTGCGCTCAAATGGGCGCACCCTTTTTGACAGATTCAAAAAACTTTTGTCATGGGATGCAAATTCTGCACAGAATGTGATAAAATAAAGAGAAATGCTGCGCAGAGCTGTCTGTGCAGGTACTTAGAAACACAAAACAGGATTCGTTTACAGGGAGGAAGCAAGTATGGCACATACCATCGCCGCTCTGTCTACTGCCCCCGGCGGCGCGATTGGGATTGTGCGCATTTCCGGTGAGCAGGCAGAGGAATATCTTTCAGCACTTTTCACACCCGCCGGCAGACGTCCGCTCGTACCACGGATGCTCACGTATGGAACCTTGTCCGTGCAGGGACAGGTGATCGATCGCCCTATGGCGGTCTATTTTCCTGCACCGGCGACCTATACCGGAGAGCCAATGGCGGAGATCCACTGTCATGGTTCTTCTGCTGTGCTGGAAGAAACGTTGCGCGCTTTGTTTGCACTGGGGGCAAAGCAGGCACAGCAGGGAGAGTTCACCAAGCGCGCTTTCCTGAATGGGAAGATGGATCTTTTTGAGGCGGAAGCGGTCAATGATTTGGTCTGTGCGCAGTCGGCACAGGCAGCTGCCCTTGCAACCGCGCAGCTGGGCGGCCATATTTCTACGGAGTTTTCCGAGATGCGTGAAAAATTGGTTGCGATGTGTGCGCAGTTTTTGGCGGTGATCGATTATCCGGATGAGGAGATCGAGGATCTGCCCTTGACTGAGATGCGGCAGACGCTGGAGCAGATGCGCACACGCTTGACGACCCTGTGTGCGAGCTATGAACGCGGCCGCGCTTTGCGTGAGGGCTTGCCCTGTGCGATCGTAGGACGGCCAAATGCCGGAAAATCGACCCTGCTCAATGCACTTTTGGGATATGATCGGGCGATCGTTACCGATATTGCAGGCACGACACGAGATACCGTAGAGGAAACTCTGCGATTGAGCGGTTTGGTTTTAAGGCTGCAGGATACCGCAGGACTTCGGGAGACGGAAGATCCCGTCGAGCAGATCGGGGTGTCTCGTGCAAAGGACGCGGTAACGCTGGCGAAGGAAAGTGGTGTGATACTGGCAGTGTTTGATGGCAGTCAGCCGCTTGGGGAAGATGATCGGCTGGTCATCGAGCAGGTGCGGGATGCAAAGCGTGCGGTTGCGGTCGTGAACAAGTCGGATCTGCTGACGCAAATGGATCTGGCAGAATTGCAGGATGGTTTTGCGCAGGTCGTGCAGCTTTCCGCCAAGCAGAGGGACGGACTCGACGCGCTGACGGGCGCTTTGTTGGAGCTCACAGGGGTTCGGGATCTGCCGCGGGATGGTGGGCTCATCACCAATCTGCGGCAGGCAGAAGCATTGAGCCATACAGCGGAGAGTTTGGAGCAGGCTTGCAGACAGCTGTGTGCAGGCTTTGCGCCCGATGCGATCGTTTATGAGATCGAGCAGGCGATCGATCATCTTGGAAGTGTGACAGGTGCGCATGTGCAGGAGGATATCGTTGATTATATCTTTGCAAACTTTTGTGTTGGAAAATAAAGATTGCCTAGATTTTGTATAATTTGTAGAAACATGCTACAATTTATATGGTTTTGTAAAATTGCAGGATGTTATCAGGCAGGCGAGGCTTTGCGATAAGGACGATTTATGAGAGATCCTGTCGAGCCCATATTTATCCACAGAACATTTGTGTGAATTGTGTATGCCTGATAGAAGCAAGCACAATTTATAAATACAATTAGAAATAATAAATCATAAAAATACAAATCGTATTAAAAATTTTGAAAAACTATCCACAGTTATCCCAACTGTACACAGAGTTATCAACAGCTGTGCATAGTTGATTTGGAGGGATCCCATGTATTTTGCAGGTACTTATGATATTGCAGTCATTGGTGCAGGGCATGCTGGGATCGAGGCCGCACTGGCAGGTGCGCGTCTTGGTCTGCGTACCCTGTGCTTTACGATCAATTTGGATGCGGTAGGCAATCTGCCCTGCAATCCAGCCATTGGCGGCACCGCCAAAGGGCATTTGGTGCGGGAAGTCGATGCGCTGGGCGGCGAGATGGGGCATGCGGCGGATGCGGCATGTATTCAATATCGTATGCTCAACCGTGGAAAGGGACCGGCGGTCCATTCTCTGCGGGCACAGGCAGACCGCGTGCGTTATCGCAGCTATATGAAGCATAAATTGGAGACAACAGAGAATCTTTCTCTCAAGCAGGCGGAGATCGTCTCGATCGAGGTCGATGATGCCGGTGCAGTATGCGGTGTGACAACTGCAACCGGTGCACAGTATGCCGTCCGTGCGGCGATCATTTGCTCAGGTACATTCCTTGGGGGACGGATCATCATTGGAGAGTATACCCATGAAGGCGGACCGGACGGTATGTTTGCGGCAACACAGCTGACCGATTGCCTGCGTAAGCTGGGCTTGCGCTTGCAGCGCTTCAAAACAGGCACGCCGCCGCGGATCAATCGCCGCTCGATCTGCTATGATGGACTGGAGGTTCAGGAGGGGGAACAGGAGATCATACCGTTTTCCTTTGATTCGGAAAATCCACCTCAAAATCAGGCGGTCTGTCATTTGACCTACACCAACGCAGAGACCCACCGCGTCATTCAGGAAAACCTTTCGCGTTCGCCCTTGTTCTCCGGTGAGATCGAGGGCGTAGGGCCGCGCTATTGTCCCTCTATCGAGGATAAGATCGTGCGCTTTGCGGATAAGCCGCGCCACCAGTTGTTTTTGGAGCCAATGGGTCTGGATACGGAGGAGATCTATATTCAGGGCTTTTCGTCTTCCATGCCGGAGGATGTACAGCTTGCCATGCTGCATACCGTCAAGGGCTTGGAGCGTGCAGAGGTCATGCGTCCGGCGTATGCGATCGAGTATGATTGTGTCGATCCGACCGAATTGCTCCCCACGCTGGAAAGCCGAAAGATCTCCGGTCTGTATGGGGCAGGGCAGTTCAACGGATCTTCCGGATATGAGGAAGCCGCGGCACAGGGACTGGTCGCGGGCATCAACGCGGCCCGTAAGCTGCGCGGAGAGCCGCCTATGATCCTTGACCGTGCAGACGGATATATCGGTACCCTGATCGATGACCTTGTGACGCGCGGCACACAGGAGCCCTATCGCATGATGACCTCGCGCTCGGAATATCGTCTGCTCCTGCGGCAGGACAATGCAGATGAGCGTCTGGTTCCGATCGGGGCAGAGGTAGGGCTGAACAGCGCAGAGCGTTTGGCACGGACGCAGGAGAAGTATGCACGGGTACAGGCAGAGATCGACCGTCTGGCAACGGTCAGTATCCAGCCGGAGGAAGCAGTGCAGGCATTCCTGTCAGAGTATGGCTCAACGCCGCTCAAGGCGGGCTGTCGCCTGATCGACCTGCTGCGCCGTCCGGAGCTCTCCTATGAAGCCTTGGGACGGTTCGATCCGGAGCGACCGGTATTGGATGCGGCAGTCAGAGAGCAGGTAGAGATCCGGATCAAATATGAGGGATATATTGCGCGGCAGCATAAGGATGTAGAGCAGTTCCGCAAGCTGGAAGCGCATACTTTGCCGCAGGATTTGGATTATGATGCAGTACCCTCTTTGCGTTTGGAGGCGCGGCAAAAGCTGAAAGAGATCCGCCCGCTGAATTTTGGGCAGGCTGGACGGATTTCCGGCGTATCTCCGGCGGATATCACAGCGTTGATGATTTATTTGAATATGGAAAAGGGAGGAAACGGGGCATGACAGCGAGAGCGTTATTGTTAGAAGGACTGAAAAGATTACAGATAGATGATGAGCAGGCAGCAGATCGGTTGCTGGCGTTTTCTGATTTGCTGTTGGAAAAAAACAAGGTGATGAACCTGACGGCGGTGACAGATCCGATGGAGGTTGTGACCAGACATTTTTTGGATTGCGCACCGCTTGCGCCTTATGCGGCAGGGAAGAAAGTGGTAGATGTGGGCTGTGGGGCAGGATTTCCGGGGATGCCCCTTGCGATCCTGACCGATGCACAGGTGACACTGCTGGATTCTTTGGGTAAGCGCATCACGTTTTTGAATGAGGTGATCGAAGCATTGGGCGTGGAGAATGCACAGGCGATCCACGCGCGTGCGGAGGAATTCGGACATCGGGAGGCGTTCGATCTTGCGACCTCGCGTGCGGTTGCGCGGCTGAATATTTTGGCAGAGCTTTCCCTGCCGCTTGTCAAGGTGGGGGGATATTTCATTGCCATGAAGGCGGTGGGCTCAGACGAGGAGATCGAGGAAGCGAAGAAGGGGATCCGTTTGCTTGGCGGTCAGATCGAGCGGGTGCTGGATTATGATGTGCCCATGGCAGAGGGGCGGCAAAGCCGTCTGGTGATCGTGAAGAAGGTGAGGGAGACGCCCTCGAAGTACCCAAGAAGGTTTCAAAAGATTTCGGCACAACCTTTATGATCCGTGCTTTGGAAATCCGTAGGATTTTCCTTTCTGCCAGATGATTTGCTTCGAGAAGCAGGGAAACGTGTCGCGCCGGCGACAGCGGGGGAAATCTATGCTCGCACAGACTGCGGAGAGTTTGGAAATCCGTTGGGTTTTCATTCCTGATGAATAGGCTTGCTTCAAAGCAAAAAGGAGTGTTTGGAAATCCGTTCGGTTTTCCTTTCTGCAAAATAGGCTTGCTTCAAAGCAAGGGGAGAAGTGTCGCGCCGGCGACGGCGGCCAAAGAGCTGGAAACCTTGCGGTTTCCTCTGCCCTTTGGAATCCTCCCCATCCCTCTCCATCCGGTTTGCCTATCTGCCGCCGAAAGGGTGTGAATGTATGAACTCCGCCACGGGCGGGTTTTATTGAGCCCTTTTGGTGCTTGTTGTTTCTGCAATTATAAAACCTGTTTCTGCGTTGTTCGCACATACAGGACTGGAAACCTTCTTTGCATTTCTGCAGGAAGGTTTTCGTTGTTTTATGAGATTTTCCGCGGTACCGCATCCGGAACGAGCCGACCAGTGTGCGCACTGGTCGGACTGTTCCAACGCTGCGGATTCTTTCTGCTGGCACACTGTGCTCGAACGTCCATTGCGCCCACCTTGGTAGATGGGTGGCGTTCACGCGAGCGTTCATGGAGGGGCAAAAAAGATTGCACCGCACCCAATTTGTAAAAGGGCTGAAGAAGACCCGCCCTGCGGCGGAGGTCATACATTCACACTCTTGGGGCAAGACGCAGAAACGATCCGATCTGCCGAAACCCCGCCTGTGGCGGAGCTCATACTTTCACACCCTTTCGGCGGCTTAATAGTCAATCTGATGGAGAGGGATGGGGAGGATTCCAAAGG
>JARIAV010000139.1 GCA_029257685.1 Butyricicoccus sp. | reverse complement strand
GGTTCGGCATCTGCCGCCGTAATCAGGCGGCTGACCGGTACGGCATCTCCGACCGCAAACAAAATCGCTTCCAGCACAGCTTCCAGCTGTGTCATGCATCTTCCTCCTCTGCGAGCGTCAACTCTATGGTATCGCCCTCGCCTGTTATGGTGATATCGTGCGTCTTGGACAGCTCCAAAACCGCCAGAAAGGTCGCAACGACCTCCGACCGGCTGCGTGCATCCGCAAACAAGCTGGAAAACAGGATGCGTGGCTCTGTCCGGAACCGTTTGAGGATCGCCGTGATCTGCACCTGTACAGGTACGGTCTCATGCCCGACGATGCCGCGGAATGCGGACACCGGCGGCGGCGTGCGCCGCTGGATCCGCTCCAAAATCGCATGGGCGGCGCGGATCAGTTCCTCGGGTACATGATGATATTCGACCGGCGCGCCTGCTTCCTGCGGCTCGGGTGGCTTGGTCATGCGATCGCGTCCATAATCGATATGGGCGCGGAAGTAAGGGGTCATTTCTTTCATGCGCTGGTATTCAATCAGCTGCTCCACCAGCTCGGCGCGCGGGTCCTCCTGCGGCTCGGTCTCCGGCTTTGGCAGGAGCATACGCGACTTGATGTAGACCAGCTGCGCCGCCATGGCGATAAAATCTCCTGCAACGTCCAGATCGAGTGCCTCTGCCGCGTGCAGGATCTCCAGATACTGCTCCAAGATAGAGGCGATCGGGATATCGTAGATGGATACCTTGTTCCGCGCGATCAGATGCAGGAGCAGATCGAGTGGCCCGTCAAATTCCGCAAGATGGAAGGTCATTTGGCTCATACGAACAGCATCACCGTGCGGAAGACCAGATTCACGATCCAGTTGTTGACTCCCATAATGACATAATCAAACAATCCAAAATACACGATAAAGATGATCGCAAGCAGGATCACCGACTGGTACCGCTCGAGCTTCTGCTGTAAGCTGTACGGCGCAAATGCATTGAGCACACGCGAGCCGTCCAGCGGCGGGATCGGGATGAGGTTGAACACCCCAAGACCGACCGACAGGGACGCGATATAGTAGAAGAACAGGGACAGCGTGTTGAGGAACATGATATCGCTATGGATATACACCCCCATAACGATGTTGATGGTATAGCAGATGAACGCCAGAACCAGATTGGAAAGCGGCCCTGCCAGCGCAACGATCGCCATGCCCAGTCTTCGGTTGCGCATTCGGAAGCCCGATACATTGACCGGCACGGGACGCGCCCAGCCAAAGCCAAAAACGAGCATACACAGAAACCCCATCGGGTCGATATGCGCCATCGGATCGAGTGTCAGCCTGCCGGCACGCTGTGCCGTGCGGTCGCCCAGAGCGCGTGCCGCCCAGCCATGCGCACATTCATGTACGGACAGGCAGATGATGACCGCCGGAAGCATCAGGCAGAGCGTGATCAGAAAGCCGCGCATATCTCCCCTGAGTAAAGATTGAAGTAACACAGACAAATTCCTCCAGATATACTGATACATTTCCCATTATAGTGGATACCATACCATTTTGCAACGAAAAGCCAAAATTTAACAAACCAGAAAAAAATCCGCCCTGCCAAAAAGACAGAGCGGATCGAGCGGCATTACAGCCCCAGTTCCTTCTGAAGCTGCGCGATCATTTCCTGATACGCTTCAGGCTCCAGATGGACGGGTGTATCTCTTGTGATGGTGAAGCTGCCACCAAATTCAAAACCACCCTCGTACTTGGGTACGATATGAAAATGCAGGTGCGGATTGGTGTCTCCAAACGAACCCAGATTCAGCTTGGTGCAGCCCCACAGTTTCTTCACCGCCTCAGACGCACGCGCCAGATCCTCCATAAAGTCGTTGCGCTCCTGTGCGTCGCACTCATACAGTTCCTTTTTATGGGAATTGAGCGCGAGCACACAGCGTCCCTTGTGAGACTGATCCTTGAACAGATACAAGGTACCTGCCTTCATCGTTCCGACCTTCAGCATGATGGCTTCGCGTCTCTCGTCATGCTCCGCGCAGTAAAAACAACCAGTTGCCATTTTTCAGCTCTCCTTTGCTCCGCTATTGCGGTATTCTTCTTTCAGTATACCGGATACGCCAAAATATTTCCAGCCTTTTTGCACATTTTTCGATACAGTCTTGATAAACTCTTTGTTTTATTGTGCTGTCGAAACAGCCGCATACAGGTTGACGTCCCATGCCGGTACATAGGGATGGTGGCGCAGATAGAGCTGATACGCCGGACACAGCGTCTTGAGCAGCTTGGGCAGGGCAAACAGATCTTCGTTGCGATGATAGCACGCCACATTGAGCCGCGGCTGCGAGCGGGCAATGGTTTCCCTTGCGCCCATGAGTGCCTGATATTCTGCTCCCTCGACATCCAGCTTGAGCATGGTGCACGGGGCTCCGTTCAATACGCTGTCCAGCGCGCGCATCTGTGTAGGCGTGCCCTGTCCTGCGAGTGCGGAGTTACGCCCAGCCTTCGCTGCAAAGGTGAGGGTCGTGTCGGTCTCCCAGCTTCCAGCCTGCACAAGGTGCACACGCGTCGTGTCCAGCTGTTCCTCTGCATACTGACTGAGCTTGCGGAAGTTCCGGCGATCGGGCTCCAGTGCCGTGATGGAGGCATACGCACCGCCCGTGTAAGAGAGCAGCTCCCGAATGGTGTCTCCGTTGTATGCGCCGAGGTCGGAGAAATGCTCCTGTGCGTGCGGCTTGAGCACATTCGCGAAGATCTCGTCCTTGTCCGTTTCACAGTGGCGCAGATAGTCGATCTTGCCGCTGATCTTGAAATTTATGATATCCGCAAAAACCTGTCGGGAGGTCTCGTCCGCCATCCATTGATACGCCTGTTCAAATGCCTGTGCATGGGCGTGCAAAAAGGCAAGATCGAACAGGCCGCCTCCTGCTACGGGTACATCGGGTGCGACCAGATCGAAGCGTTCATTCAACGTATAAAAGCGTTCCAGCAGTTCGGGACGCTGGCTGGCAAAGCTCAGAACGACCACGATATCTTCGCCGAATTCCTGTATGACGTCTGACAGCTTTTTGACCTGAAATCCGGCAAAGCTATGCCCTCGTACAAATTCATCGCTGGCAAATACACCGGAGGGGTGGATATCTTTTTCTGCGAAGACGCTCAGGATCTTGTCTGCGCCGTCTCCCATGCCATAGAGCAGGATCGGGCGTGTTTCTGCCTGCAAGCGGCTCCAAACGTCCTGCTGTTCTGTTAAAAATTCCATTTTCATTTCCTTCATCTTGTTTTTTCTTTCATTATACGGGAAAACAATATCAATGTAAAGGCACAG
>JARIAV010000066.1 GCA_029257685.1 Butyricicoccus sp. | reverse complement strand
CAAAACAGACCGTCATAATAAAGCGAGATGTTTTGGAGGGAAGCGATCTGTTATTTCGATCAGTGGAGGATAAACTATGAAGACAAAAAAATCGATCCTGAAAAATACGGCGGCTTCGATCTGGGCGATCGTGCTGTATCAGGTGGTATCCATTGCCCTGTTTTTGATCGGTGGAGTTATGACCTCGGAGGACTTTGCATACGAACATTATTTTATGCTCGACGCATGGATGTGTTTTATCCTGCTTGCCATCTTCGGGCTCTGGCTGAAACGCAGCTACCGCAAGGATCCGCCGCCTGCGCCCGATGCCGCGCGCGTGCGTGCGCTCTATCCCAAGCTGCTCGTGCTGACCTTGGGGCTGGGCGGTATGTCCATCCTTTGGCTCAACTTTGCGGACAGTATTTCGCAGTATGTGCCATTTTTGGGGCATAGCCTTTCGAGCTTCGAGGAGACATGGAGCACCATTGGCAATGAGTCGTATTTGTGGGTGTTCCTGTCTGTTGTGCTGGTGGGGCCGATCGTGGAGGAGATTTTGTTCCGCGGAGTGGTGTTTCACTATATGGAGCAGATCCGACCGGGTTGGCTGCCCATCCTGTTTTCCGGTATTGTATTCGGCATCTGGCACATGGAGCCGGTGCAGTCGGTGTATGCCGCACTTTTGGGCATTGGGCTGGGCATGATCTACGCCCATACCCACAGCCTCAAGGTGACCATTTTGATCCATGTGCTGAACAATCTGCTTTCCACCCTGCCGCCTGTTCTGGACACCGACCTTGTACAGATGGCGATTTTCTATCTGTCCCTGCTGATGCTCATTCCGGCGATCATCATTCTTGTGAAGCTCCGCCCGCGTGCGGTACAGCCTCCGGAGAGGGTTTTCGCAGAGGGCGAGCTGTAACAGGGCAGCCGATCAGAAAACAGACGGTATTTTTCCCTGTCTCAGGATCCTGAGAACGCGTTGTTTGATAAATGGGGAAAAATGTGCTAAAATATGGTTGGATCATCTAGGATATGTGGGGAGAACAAGCCCGATATTTTGAAACAGAGGTGCTTTTTATGGAGCAGGAGCGTACAGCGGCAAACAAGCTCGGCCGCAGGGAACAGGCGGAACAGACGAAAGAAAAGCTGCTGTCGGTCTCTTTGAAACTGGTACGTGAACAGGGATACGATCAGGTCAAGATCGCGGATATCTGCGCGGAGGCTGGGGTATCGACCGGTGCATTCTATCATCATCTGAAAAGCAAGGCAGGGATCCTGTCCGGTGTGTATGCGCGGTGTGACGCCTATTTTGCAGATGTGGTATATCCGCTGCTCAAGGGGCGGTACGATATGGAGGGCCTTTTGGAGTATGTCGATTATCAGATGGTCTACTGTGTCAATCTGGGCTATCCGCTGTGTTCGCAGATCTACCGCGCGCAGCTGACGGAAGAGACGGATTTTATCCTGTCGCATCAGCGCGGACTGCCTGCCGGTCTCATTGGTATGATCGGCAATTTGCAGAAGGAAGCGGTATTGTCCACGGAAAAGAGCGCGGAGGAGATCGGGGAAGAAGTGCTGCTTATATGCCG
>JARIAV010000049.1 GCA_029257685.1 Butyricicoccus sp. | reverse complement strand
CCGCTCTATGAACACTTTATCGAGCGGTGCAAGGCGAGTGGGCTGCCCGTTGCAACGGGGACATTCGGCGCGGATATGCAGGTATCCCTTACCAATGACGGCCCTGTGACCATCTGGATGGATACTGCAGAGATGCGTCCCCAGTAAAAGGAGAACCAAAGAATGAAGATTTTACAGCTGCGTGTCGGCATGGTCGGCACAAATTGTTATATCGTATTTGATGAAGAGAGCAAACTCGGCGCGGTCATCGATCCGGGGGACAATGCCAAGGAGATCGTGCAGGCGGCAGAGCATGAGGGTGTGAAGCTCGCATGGGTGCTGCTCACACACGGACACTTTGATCATATCCTTGCCGTGCATGATGTACAGCAGATGACGGGCGCAAAGCTCGCCATCCACAAGGACGACCTGTGGATGCTCCAGCCGGAAAAGCTGGCAAAGTCCATGCGCTCCTTTGGGCTGTCCCGTGCAGGCTATGAGGCACTGACGCCGGATATCCTTGCGGAGGAGGGCACGGAGATCGCGATCGGCGGTCTGACAGCGACCTATCTGCACACGCCGGGGCACACACCAGGCTCGAGCTGCATTCGGATCAATGACGTGCTGTTCACCGGAGATACGCTGTTCCGCCATGAGTGCGGACGCTGTGATCTGGAGGGCGGTGATTTCCCGACCATGCTGCGTTCACTCAAGCGCCTGAGCGAGATCCCGGAAAATCTGCATGTGCTGCCCGGTCATGAGGGTGCATCTACGCTGGACGAGGAACGCCGCATGAATCCCTATATCCGTCAGGCGGTCGGCAGATGAACTATACACTGATCGGGCACGATCTCAAACACGCAGCAGAGGAAATGCTGCTCCAGCTCCTGCCCACCGCGCTGCTCACCAGACAGGAGGACGATGGGCAGGAGGATTTTTGCCGTTCCATCCTGCAAGAGCAGGGGGATACCGTGACCATTACGACAGAGACACGGCTTTCCGGTGTGACGCGCACGAGCACGCGCACGGGCGATATCGCAGGGCAGGATGAAATGGCGCGCAAGCGCACATTTTCCGAGCTGGTAAAGCTGGGGATCTATGATACCGCAGCCCCCAGTCTGGAGACACCGCCTGCGTGGGGGGCATTGACGGGCGTGCGTCCGGCAAAGCTGGTGCGCTCCCTGCTGGAGCGCGGTATGACGCGCGGCGCGGTGGCAGACCGGTTCCGCACACGCTATTTCGTTTCACCGGAGCGCACCGCGCTGGCCGTGCGCTGTGCCGCCTATGCACAGCAGGCGGTGGACAGTCTCAAGGAGGATGAAGTATCCCTGTATTTGGGCATCCCGTTCTGTCCGTCGCGCTGTTCCTACTGCTCGTTCGTGTCGAGCTCCATTGAACGCGCAGCGGATCTCATCGCGCCCTATCTCGATGCCTTGTGCGAGGAGATACGGGCGACCGGCGTGCTGCTGGGGGAGTTGGGTAAGAAAGTCACCTCGGTCTATATCGGCGGCGGTACGCCTACCACGCTTTCAGCGGATCAGCTGGCAAGGCTCATGGAGACAACGGCAAACGCGATGGATTTTTCCGCCCTGCGTGAATATACTGTAGAAGCAGGCCGACCGGATACCATCACGCCGGAAAAGCTCAAAGCCATCCGTGCAGGCGGTGCGGATCGTGTGTCCATCAATCCGCAGACCATGAACGATGCTGTCTTGGCGCGGATCGGGCGCAGACACAGTGCGGAGGACGTGGTGCGCGCCTATGAAGCGGCACGGGCACTGGATTTCTCGGTCATCAATATGGATACCATCGCGGGACTTGACGGGGATACCCCAGAGTCCTTTGCGCACACGATCGAGCGGCTGCTGGCGCTTGCACCGGAAAACATCACGGTGCATACGCTTGCCATCAAGCGCGGTGCGGATCTGTCCGATCGGGCAGCCAATGCGGCACAGCATGACCGCGTGGCGAAAATGCTGGACTTCGTGCAGGCGCAGCTGCCAAAGCAGGGATATGGGCCATACTATCTGTACCGGCAGAAGTTTTCGGCTGGCGGTTTTGAAAACGTCGGCTGGTGCAAGCCGGAAACCGAGAGTTTTTATAACATTGCGATGATGGAGGAGATCCAGACCATCCTTTCCTGCGGCGCTGGTGGTGTATCCAAACGGGTCGAGCCGGAGAGCGGCAGGATCACACGCTTCAATGCACCCAAGTACCCGAGGGAGTACATGGGGGCAGGCGAGCGGATCGATACCGGAAAACGCAAGCTACTTCAAGAAAAGGGGGAAAACCATGCGAAAGACCTATGATCTGGAGACCATCAATACACGCGCAAAACTGGACCCCAAGGGGTTTATCGAGGAGAGCGAGGCAGCATATCTCAAGCAGATCGATGATACAGCGGAGCTTTTGGCAGAACGCCTGACCGATCGGCCGATCCTGTTGCTCAATGGGCCATCCTCAGCGGGGAAGACTACAACAGCAGACCGTCTGTGCCGCGCGATCGAGCGGCAGGGCGTCCACAGCCGCCGCATCTCGATGGATGATTACTATCTGACACGGGACAGCTATTCCATGCCATACGACGAAGAAAACGATGTGGTGGATCTGGAATCCCCGCTTTGTATGGATCTGGAGCTTTTGAGTGAGCACCTGCACAAGCTGTCTCAGGGCGAGGAGATCCTCGTGCCGCAGTTTGATTTCCAGAGCGGACAGCAGACAAAGGACGTGACCCCGATGCGCCTCGAAAAGGATGAGATCGTCATCATCGAGGGCATCCATTCGCTAAACGATGTCATTACCGGCGGCTTGGGGGAGCTTGCAAGCTGTGTGTATCTCTCACTGGAGGCACAGGTGACCTATCCGGGCGGCAGGTTCACACCAGAGGTGCTGCGCTTTGCGCGCCGTGCCCTGCGCGACGCCAAGTTCCGCAGTGCATCCGTTGCGGATACCATCCGGCAGTGGCTTTCCGTGCGCCGTGGGGAGCGGCTGTATATTGCCCCCTATCGGCACTATGCAGAGTTTACCATCGACACCTATCTGCCGTATGAAAGCAATATCCTGTATCCCGCCCTGCGTGAGACGCTGGATACCCATGCGGAAGCGCTGGCAAACGCCGATCTGCTGGATGCCCGCCGCGCGGCGGATTCGTTCGAGCCGATCGTGTATGAACCCTATATCCCCGAGGCTTCGGTTTTGCATGAATTTATCGGATAACCAGGGGCTGTCTGAAAAGTTGAAATTCGTCGATTTCTTTGTTTTCAGATACACCCTAACGGCGGCAGGCAAGAAACGCCTGCGAAAGGAGAAGTCTAAAAATGGATAACAATGTTTCGATGCTTTTGGAGAAGATCAAGGTGGTTGCAGAGCAGACGCGCACGGCGACCGTGCGCGCGGCTGACCGTGCCGGACGAAAGGCGAACGAAATGGCACAGGCGACCCGCCTCAATCTGCAAATTTTTGACCGCAATACCGAGTGCGAAGTGCTCTATAAGGAGATCGGAAAAGTCATCTATGACATCCATCAGGGCGCGGAGACCGAGGAAGACGCCATTGAAGACAAGCTGCTTGCCCTCGATGCCCTGCATGTGGAGCTGGACGCGCTGCGCACGGAATTGGGATCGCTCAAGACCGTGTGCAATTGTCCCCACTGCGGCAGACAGTGCAGCCGTGAGGATGCCTACTGCGCTGGCTGCGGCAATCCGCTGTAAGATCTAAGACTCTATTGGGAAAGGGCGTGCAAATTTGCCGCAGCAAAATAAAAAACAGACATTTTTACAGGGTGCGATCATCCTTTTGGTCGCAAACCTGATGGTCAAGATCATTGGTGCGCTGTTCAAGATCCCCCTTCAGCATTTGCTGCTCGATGAGGGCATGGGCGTATTCAATGTCGCATACCAGTTCTATACCGCGATGTTCGTCATTTCGACGGCTGGCGTGCCGGTCGCACTCTCCAAGATGGTATCGGAATCCTACACACTGGGACGCAATAAGGAGATCCGCTCCATCATTCGCATCGCCGGACTGGTCTTTATCACACTGGGCGGACTGTGCTCCGCCTTCCTGTACTTCGGCGCAGGCTGGATCGGTGACGTGATCCAGAATCCGGCGGCGGTGCTGCCCATGAAGGCGGTCGCGCCGTCCGTATTCTTCGTTGCCTGCATTTCTATCGTGCGCGGCTATTATCAGGGCAAGTCCGATATGATGCCGACCGCCATGAGCCAGCTGGTCGAGGCACTCGGCAAGCTGTTTCTGGGATTGGGCTTTGCCGCCTTCGGTATGTACAAGGGGGTCGCGGTGGAGGTATGCACCGCGCTTGCCATCCTTGGCATCACCATCGGTGAGGGTATCGCTGCGATCGGGATCTGGGTATACTATCTGCGGGATCCGGCGCGGCATGCACGGGGCAAGAGCGCGGAATACCGCGGCGGAAAAAAGCTGGTGCATAACCTGCTGTGGCTGGTCATCCCGATCACGCTCACGAATTCCGTCACCAGCCTGACGACGCTGGTGGATACCACCATGGTCGTCTCGCGCCTCCAGTCCATCGGCTACTCCCTCTCGGAAGCGAATGAACTGTTCGGTATGTACAATGGCAAGGCGTTCACCATGTACAACCTGCCGCAGACGCTCATTGTTGCGCTGTCGATCTCTATCGTTCCGGCGATCGCCGGAGCAATGGCGCAGCACGATCACGCGCTCACCGCCAAGAATCTGGGCAGTGCCATGCGCATCGCGATGCTGATCGCGCTGCCTGCCGGAACGGGATACTTTATCCTCTCCGGCCCCATCATCGATATGCTGTTTGCAGGCGACCCGAATGTTGGTGCAGCCTGTCTGCGTGTGCTGTCGTTTGCCATCCCGTTCGTGGCACTCGTCAGCCTGACCAACGCCGTTTTACAGGCGGCAGGACGCGTGCGTGTGCCGGTCATTTCCATGCTGATCGGCGGCGTGATCAAGGTCATCGTGAACTATACGCTGGTCGGGATGCCAAATGTGAACATCTACGGCGCACCGTTTGGCACATTGGTGTGCTATGCGTTCATCACAACGGTCAATCTCATCGTACTGCGCAAGTATGTCAGGCTGCCCAGTCTCGATAAGCTGCTCATCCGCCCGATGGCTGCCTGTATCGGTATGGGTGCAGGTGCATTCATCACCTATAAGCTGGTTTCCGGTCTGCTGGGCAATACGGTCGGGGTCGCACTGGCGATCTGTGTGGCAGGTGCCTTGTACCTCGTGCTGCTGCTTGCACTGGGCGCGCTGGAAAAAGATGATGTGCTGATGATGCCCAAGGGACAGAAGCTCGCACGTCTTCTGCGCCTCAAGTAATGGAAATTTACGGAAAAAGGAAATATCATGGTCGATTTTACATGTAAAGAAAAATATACCTATGAGGATCTGCTGGAGATCATGCGCATCCTGCGCAGTCCGGAGGGCTGTGTCTGGGATCGGGAGCAGGATCACAAGTCCATCCGCCGCAGCTTTATCGAGGAGACCTATGAAGCGGTCGAGGCGATCGACAACGACGATCCGGTGCTGCTTCAGGAGGAGCTTGGAGACGTGCTGCTGCAAGTGGTGTTCCATGCCCAGATCGAAGCGGAAGCCCAGCGGTTCACGATGGACGAGGTGGTAGACGGCATCTGTAAAAAGATGGTCTACCGTCATCCCCATGTGTTCGGTGATGTAGAGGTCAGGAACTCGGATGATGTACTGACCAACTGGGATGCACTCAAGCAGAAGGAAAAGAATCAAAGCTCGGTGACGGATACGCTGGAAAGCGTGGCGCGTAGCCTGCCCGGTTTGATCCGTGCAGAGAAGGTGCAGCATAAGGCGTCCAAGGTCGGCTTCGACTGGGACAGCATCGAGGGCGCACTGGGCAAGGTGCGCGAGGAGACCGAGGAGGTCGCACGCGCAGCGGCAGGGGACGGCGATCCGGCAGAGGAGCTGGGAGATCTGCTGTTCGCGGCGGTCAACGTGGCAAGATTTTTGCATACCGATCCGGAGCAGGCACTGCAAACGGCGACGGACAAGTTCATGCGCCGCTTTGCGCAGGTCGAGCAGGCCGCACTGGCGGAGGGCAGACAGCTGGCGGATCTGAGCCTTGCGGAGATGGACGCGCTCTGGGACAAGGTCAAGGCGAAAGAGCATGAGGCGGCACAGCATGAATAAGCCCGAGCTCATCACACAGATCGCGGAGCGCACGGGCATGACCAAAAAGGACACGGAAAAAATGCTCAATGTCATGCTGGAAACGCTTTGCGATACGCTGGCGCACGGGGAGAAGATCAATCTGCCCGGATTCGGTGCGTTTGAAACGCGCGTGCGTGCGGCGCGTACCTGTCGCAATATCCACACAGGAGAGCCGATCGAGGTACGAGAGGCACATACCCCTGTATTCAAACCGGCAAAATCACTCAAGGAGCGAGTAGAACAATATGCGTTTAGATAAGTTTTTGAAGGTTTCACGCCTCATCAAGCGTCGAACCATTGCAAATGATGCCTGTGACGGCGAGCGGATCGTGGTCAATGGCAGACAGGCGAAGGCGTCCTATCAGGTCAAGGTGGGCGACGTGATCGAGATCGCGTTCGGTCAGCGTACCATGAAGGTGGAAGTGCTGAACGTCGCGGAGCATGTCAAAAAAGACGATGCAGCCGCGCTGTATCGCGAGATCCTGTAAAACCATCCCGATGGCAGGGCGTTTCCTGTCATCGGGATTTTTTGTTTGCATAAGGGCAGGGGCTTGCACATAAAGTGAAAGCAAAAGGAGGAATCGTGAATGCCTCATGATGAACGTACCCTGCCGCACGCGCTGACGCTCACGGGCCGCAATGCACTTGCCGTGTCGGGGGTAACAGATGTATCGGCCTTTGATGAAACGACGATCGCGATGGAGACCAGCATGGGCACGCTGACCGTGCGCGGAGAAAACCTGCATGTGGAAAAGCTGACACTCGATCAGGGGGAGCTGACGCTCACCGGACAGATCCAGTCCATGGAGTATGAGGATGAGCTTGCCGGACAGGGCGGATTTCTGAGCCGCCTGTTCCGATGATCGCCCTCTATCCGCCGCCGGCCCTGATGACGCACTATTTTGTTCAGACGATCCTCATCGGCTTCGGGCTGGGGCTGTTTTATGAGATCCTGCTGGGCATCGGGGCGGCGTGCGGACTGCGCCGCGGTGCATCTTATGTGATCGATGGCGTGTTTTGGGTCGTGTGTCTCATCACCTATTTTGTGTTCACCGTCACGGAAGCAGGGGGGCAGATCCGCGGCTTCATGCTCATCGGTATGGGCGGCGGGATCGTGTTTTTTCATGCCACGCTGGGCTGGATCGTTCAAAAGCTCGTGGGCTGGATCGTGCAGGCAGGCGTGCGGCTTGTGCGTCTGCTGGCAGGCTTTTTTCAAAGGATTTTTGGTTTTATAAAGCGTGTATGCAGATGGATCCAAAAAAAGTTTGAAAAAATATGGAAAAAGACTTCCATTTTCGGAAAAAAGACGCTATAATCATAGCATATATCGTTATTTGTGTGCAATGATTGAGGAGGGGATACTGTGCCGCAAAAGAAAAGCAAACGGAGACAGCCTTCCGAAAAACAGGTCAAAAAGCGCAATCGCGTGATTTTTCGGATCGTACTGATTTGTTTGGCGTTCTATGGCGTCATCTCCATCGTACAGCTTCAAGATCAGATCACAAAAAAGGAAAATGAAGTCCTGGCGGTGAAAACAAAGATCCAACAGCAGACAGAAAACAATGATGCACTGCGAGAACAGGTGGAAAAGGGATTGAGCGATGAACAGATCGCGGCGATCGCACGCAAGCAGGGCTATATCATGCCCACAGAGCGTGTTTTTGCTGATTCTTCCAGCAAATAATGGTGTAATCCCAACGCAGGAAAATGCGAATTTCTCACAATACGGAGGACAAGACAAGAGGGTATGGGTTTGGTTGTAGGAGCAGTTCTGGAAGGAAAAGTCACCGGCATCACCAAGTTCGGTGCGTTCGTATCCTTGCCAGAGGGCAAATCGGGTATGGTCCACATTTCGGAAGTGGCAAATTCCTTTGTCAGTGACATCAAGGAATTTCTCAAGGAGGGAGACACCGTTCGCGTCAAGGTCATCAATGTCGATGATGCCGGACGGATCAACTTATCCATCAAGCGTGCGCAGGAAAACCAGCAGGCTGCTGCACCTGCACGCACAGGCGGCAATGCGGAACGCCGTGCACCGCGTCCACCGCGTACCGGTCAGTTCCAGAGCGGCGGCCGTGCACCGCAGAGCAAGCAGCCGCGTGACCCGTCTACCATGACATTTGAAGACAAACTGAAAATGTTTATGGCAGACAGCGAGAGCCGCATGGCCGATATCCGTCATAATACAGACCGCAAGAGCGGTTCGCGCCGCCGTAAATAACCGCTGCGCCTCTGTTCTTCCGCGCATTTCGCCAGAGCAAACGCTCTGGCGTTTTTGATCTTGCGATCCATGTGGGCGAAAAATGCAAAAAAATTGCGCCCTGTAAATAGGACGCATAGAAATTAGATTGTGGGGATAAAGATATGAACGGTGCACGGTGATCGCTTGGATCACCGTCCTTATAATAGCACCACATAAAAGTTTTGTCAACAATAAAAAATGTCGTATTTTGAAAGGTTAACCAATGAAAAAAATACTTATCTACAATGCATACCTCATGCCCATGCAGGGAGAAGATATCCCCTGCGGCTTTCTGAGCGCGGAGCAGGGCACGATCACCGCCGTCGGCGCGATGGCAGACTGTCCGCCGCAGGACGGATTTGAAGTCTGCATCGATGCCGCAGGCGGCTTCCTCCTGCCCGGTCTCATCGATGCCCATACCCATCTGGGACTTTATGAGGACGGACTGGGCTTCGAGGGCGCAGACGGCAATGAGGACACCGATCCGGCGACCCCGCACATGCGTGTCATCGATGCCATCAACCCGATGGAGCGTTCCTTTGCGGAGGCGCGCGCAGCCGGTGTGACCTGCTGTGCCGTCAGCCCCGGTTCGGCAAACCCCATCGGCGGACAGATCGCAGTCATCAAAACACAGGGGCACTGGATCGATCGTATGATCGTACAGGAACCGGCGGCGATCAAATGGGCACTGGGCGAAAACCCCAAGTCGGTCTATCATGACAAGGATGAAGCACCGGTCACGCGTATGGCGACTGCTGCGATCGTGCGCGAGACCCTCAAAAAGGGGCAGGAATATGCAGCACACTGTCAGAAGGCGGCAGAGAATCCCGAGGAGGACGCGCCGGATTTTGAAATGAAGTATGATGCCCTGCGTCCGCTCCTCAGCCGTGAGATCCCTGCCCATATCCATGCCCACCGCGCGGACGATATCTTTACCGGTCTGCGGATCTGCAAGGAGTTTGGCTTGCGTCCGGTCATCGTGCATGGCACAGGGGCGCATACCATCGCGCAGGATCTGGCAGAGCTGGAGGTACCCGTCCTGAGCGGCCCGTTCCTGACCGACCGCTCCAAGCCTGAGCTGCGTGACCTCACCGAGCGTGCGCCAGGGCTGCTCTCCAAGGCTGGCGTCAAGGTCGCGATCACGACCGATCATCCGGAGACTCCCGTGAAATATCTCATGCACTGTGCGGCGGTTGCGGCAGAGCAGGGTATGGACGAGCAGGAAGCCCTGCGCGCCATCACACGCTATCCGGCGGAGATCCTTGGGCTGGGGGATCGCATCGGCAGCCTGTGCGTTGGCATGGATGCCGATCTTGTCCTGTTCTCGGGGCACCCCTTCGCCTTCCGCAGTCATCCGCTCGTAACGGTATGTGAGGGTCAGGTCGTGTTTGAAGCACAGGAGGAAACGGAATGAGAGAGATCCATGTGAGCGAAGTGACGGCACTCGTGCGCCGTCTGTGTATGGAGGCAAACTATAATTTGCCCGAAGATATCCGTGCGTCTTTCGTGCGCGGACGGGAGCAGGAAGCGTCACCGCTGGGACAGACCATCTTTGAGGAGATGATCCGCAACTGTACGCTCGCCTGCACCGAGCAGGTCCCCATCTGTCAGGACACCGGAACAGCGGTCATCTTTGCCGAGGTGGGGCAGGACGTGCATCTGGTCGGCGGTGCGTTCGCCGATGCGGTCGATGCAGGCGTGCGGCAGGGCTATCAGGACGGGTATCTGCGTAAGTCCATCGTGCGCGATCCCCTGCGCCGTGTCAATACGGAAGACAATACCCCTGCCGTACTCCATACCAAGCTGGTCGAGGGCGATACCGTGCGTATCATCGTCGCACCCAAGGGCGGCGGCAGCGAGAATATGAGTGCGCTCAAAATGTTCACCCCTGCGGCGACCAGAGAACAGATCATCGACTATATCGCGGATACCGTGGTCCATGCAGGCTCCAACCCCTGTCCGCCGGTCATCATTGGCGTGGGGCTGGGCGGCACGGCAGATCAGGCGTGTATGCTTGCAAAGGAGGCGCTGCTGCGCGCTGTGGATACCGAGAACCACGATCCGTTTTATGCGGAGATGGAGCGCGAGATCGTGGAGCGCGTCAACCGTTCAGGCGTGGGGCCGCAGGGCTTGGGCGGCACGGTGACTGCGCTGTCCTGTGCGATCGAGCCGTATCCGACCCACATTGCAAGCCTGCCCTGTGCCATCTCCATCGGCTGCCATATCACACGCCATGCAGAAGGTGTCCTTTGAGCATTTGCCACCGCAGGCGAGTTGTGACGGAATTGTGAATTTTATATATTTTTCATAAAATGCTTGTAATATCCAAACGACAGCAGTATAATATGTACAAGCAATTCCCTTATAATTGCATAAGATTTTGGGGTCACAAAGACCCTGATAGGAGATGATGTTATGAAGTTCACCATCGTCGAAAGGAAAACAAAAATTTCCGATGACCTCCGTGATTACGCCATGAAAAAGGTGGAAAAGCTCGATCGCTACTTCAATGCCGATTCCGAGTCCATCCTGACCTTTTCCGAGCTGAAGGGACAGCAGACCGTTGAGCTGACTGTCAAGCAGGGCGCACTTGTTGTCCGTGCGGAGGAAACGACGACCGATATGTTTGCATCGGTGGACGGTGCGATCAATCGCATCGAGCGTCAGATCCGCAAAAATAAAACACGTCTGGAAAAGCGTCTGCGTCAGGGTGCCTTTGAAAAGCTGGCTTCTCATGCAGCAGAGCTTGAGGAACCCTATGAGGTCATCCGCCACAAACACTTCGAGGTCGAGGCGATGAGCGTCGAGGAAGCCATCCTCCAGATGAACCTGCTCGATCACCATTTCTTCTTCTTCAAGAATGCGGATGCAGGCGATCGGTATTCCGTACTTTACAAGCGCGCGAGCGGCGGCTATGGTCTGATCGAGAGTGATTGACACAGGTTTTGTCATCGGCTTGATACTTGTGCGTGATTTGAAAACGTGATATAATAAACGGGCGAGCGGAGATCCTTTCCGCCGCCCGTTTTTTATGGATCTTTCAAATGCAAAATTGAGATATACGCAAAGGAGAGAACAGTATGCTGGAAACTGCAGCATTGTTGCTGGCCTTGAGCGTTGGCACAAACGCCGCGCCAGCTGTACCGAGCGAAGCACCGCATCCGATCGTGGAGACCGTGACGGACATCACGGACGGGCTTGTTCCGTATGAAGCACCGGAACTGGAACCTGAACTCCCGCAGCCGGAGCCGGAACCAGAACCGGAACCACCCAAGCCAGAACCGCCTAAGCCGGAGCCGCCCAAACCGGAAAAGCCCAAGCCGGAAAAACCGTGGGTCAATCCTTATGGTCAGACCCTTGCGTCCTGCACCACATCGTTTGGCAGGAGCAGCAGCAACCGCAAGAAGAATATCGAGCTGGCAACCAAGGCGTGCAATGGCTATGTCATCAAGCCCGGAGAGACCTTTTCTTTCAATACCGTAGTTGGAAAGCGTACCAAGGAGCGCGGATATAAGGAAGCGGGTGTGTATTCCAACGGACAGACCGATACAGGCATTGGCGGCGGCATTTGTCAGGTTTCCTCCACGCTGTTCAATGCGGCACTGGAATCCAATATGACCATCACAGCACGCCGTGCACACAGCCTGCCGGTCAGCTATCTGCCCAGAGGACGCGATGCCGCCGTATCATGGGGCGGGCCGGAATTCAAGTTTAAGAATCCGTATAAATTCCCGGTCATGATCGGTACCTATTACGATAAGAGCGGCAAGCTCACCATGTCCATTTTGGGGCCTGCTGATGCCAAGCTCTCCAAGCCTTCCATCAAGGTGACGGAAAAGGGCGGAGTATATACCCTGACCCGCACGGTCGATGGAAAAGTAAATTATACAACAAAAAGTACATACGGCAAGCATTGATCGTATGCAATATAAAACAAAAGCGCGCTCGATCAGCGCGCTTTTGTATATGGATCAGTCGCGTGCGTGCATGAGGTATTCTGCACAGCGGCGCATATCCTGTTCCGTGTGAAAGACGACACCGGACTGTGCCATGTTTTCCTGCACGTTTTTGGGAAGCGTGCGGAAATAGCGTCCGAGATCGTTGTCCAGTTCACCGTATCCAATTCGCATCTTGCTCACCTCTGCCAGCAGTATATCCGGCTGGATGGGTGACTATACCCCACAGGGAAAAAAGAAATGTGTACAAACAGGGGGCTGTCTGAAACGTCGAAGTGCCGGTCTTTTTTACAGTGCATCACACACGCACTGCGAAAAAACGTCGATTGCTTTGCTTTCAGATACGCCCGGATAAAAAGGAGAATTTTATGGGACTTTGTGATATCCAAGAGATCAAGGCGATCCTCGGCAGACATGGATTTCATTTTTCCAAATCACTTGGACAGAACTTTTTGACGGAGCAATGGGTGCCCGATCAGATCGCGGCATCCTGCGGCGTAGATGCAGACTCCTGCGCGCTCGAGGTCGGACCCGGTATGGGCTGCCTGACGGTTGCGCTGTCTGAACGCGCCAACAAGGTCGTTTCCGTCGAGATCGACCGCTCCCTGTTCCCTGTGCTTGCCGAGACCCTTGCGGACTGCCCCAACACCGAGGTCGTGGAGGGGGACGTACTCAAGACCGATCTCAAGGCGCTGTGTGACGAAAAGTTTCCGGGAAAGACCGTCTATGCGTGCGCCAACCTGCCTTATTATATCACGAGTCCGGCGATCGCGGCACTGCTTGACAGCGGTGCGTTTGCCGGGGTCACGGTCATGGTGCAGAAAGAGGTCGCAGAGCGGATCTGTGCACATGTTGGTACAGGGGATTCCTCGGCGTTCTCCATCTACATCCAGTACCGCGCCAAGGCAGAATATCTCTTTGATGTGCCCAGAGATTGCTTCGTGCCCCAGCCCAAGGTGGATTCTGCGGTGATCCGTTTGACACCGCTTGCAGAGCCAGCCGTTCAGGTCGGGGATGAAAAGCTGTTTTTTGATATCGTACATGCCGCATTCAATCAGCGCCGAAAGACGCTCATCAATGCGATGGGTTCCGTGTTTGGCAAGCGGCTTGGCAAAGAGCAGCTGACAGAGCTGGTCACGGGCTGTGGTCTGGATGCCCGCGTGCGCGGGGAGCGGCTGACACTCGCCCAGTATGCCGCGCTGACCGATGCCGTTTCGGCTGCCCTGCAAAAGGGATCAAACGCCCAGAAGCAATAAGACACCGATGATGATGAGCAGATCGGTATCGACGACCGTACCATCGGAAAGCAGGAACCAGATCACACCAAGCGCAATGAGTGTGTTCCGATCCAGCTTGATTTCGCCGAGCCGATTGGAAAGCAGTTGACCAAGGCCGCCGCTGTGTGTTCCAGCGGCGGCTGTTTTTTGCGGTTCTATGGGGTCGATGTTTTGTGGGAGTGTGTTGGGTTCAGCGTTTTCCAGATATTCATTATACATGGGTCGGACTCTCCTCCTTTGGGGCATTCATCACAGCCGTTGCCATACGGGCAAGGGATACAAGGCGCATCCCGTGATCGATCTGCTGGGCGATATTTGCCCCCACAAAGGGCTTCATCGCATTGAGCAGGGCACGCTTTTGCGGGTCTACGGCGTTTTGTCCCTGCTGCGCGATGCGTCCCAACAGGGGCATGGCACGCTGCATGAGATCGGCGGAAGGGTCGTAGTCGGTGGTTTGCTGCTGCATGGGCGGGGCAGGGGGCAGGGGCCCTTGCGGTGCACCGCTGTCTCCGCCAAGCAGGGAACCGACGGCAGAGAGTGCCTGCTCCAGTGCTTTGGGGTCGTTCAGCAGTGCGGATAATCCATTCGTGTCCATGGGATCTCGTCTCCCTTCACGGTCAGTGGGTCATCGCCCGAACATGGAGCGCAGGCGTGCGGCGAGTGCAGCCCCCTCGGGCGTGCGCAGGATATCCTGCATGGCCTGCTGTGCCGCGGTCTGGTCGCCCCGTCCGGCGGCCTGTGCCGCCTGTGCGATCCGCGCCGCCGTCTGGGGGCTGATGTTCTGGGAGAGCGACTGCCCTTCGCTCGATTGCAGGAACTGCTGTACGCCGCGCAATCGGGCGTCGTTTTGCAGTCCAAGCTGATTCAGGATCTGTTCCAGATCGTTCATCTTCATTTCCTCCTTGCGCAAGAACTTTCAATATCAGTCTATGCGAGCCATGCGGAAAATGTGCAGAAACACTTTACATGTGCTGGAAAATCGTGTATAGTGTAGCGTAGATTCTGAGAATGAGGATGGGAGAGAGCGTATGCGTGTGCTGGTGTGTTCGGACTCGCATGGACGGCTGCTCGATGTCTATGACGCGATCGAGCGGGAAATGCCAGATGCGGTGATCCATTTGGGTGACTATTATGAAGATGCCTGCGACCTGCGGCGCAGTTATCCCGAGCTGCCGATCTATGCCGTGGCTGGAAACAATGACTGGGGCTGTGATGCGCCTTGGAATGCGGTCATCGTGCTGGAAGGCGTCCGGATCTATATGACACATGGGCATCAGGAAGGCGTGTGTTTTTCCTCCTGTGGGCGCATGGCAGAGCGTGCCGAGGCAGAAAACTGTACACTGGCACTGTTTGGCCATACGCATATCGTATATCGGAAGCAGCATGGAGCCATCACGGTGCTCAATCCCGGCTCGATCAGTCTGCCGCGGCAGGGCGTCGCTTCCTATGCGATGCTGTCCCTTGCAGCCGGAACGATCGAGGAGATCACACTGCACGATACCGAGGGAAAGCCGTGGGATCCGGAAAAGAAACGGAAACAGAAAAGAATAGGGTGGTTTTAACAAATGCTTTTAGCCATTGATGTGGGGAATACCAATACGGTGTTTGGATTGTATGAGGGAAAGGAATTGCGTGGCTCGTTCCGCATTTCTACGAGTGCGTCCTCGACTTCGGACGAGATCGGCATGATGATCATGCAGTATTATCATTTCCGCGGCTATGATCCAAAGGAGACGACGGCGGTCATCATTGCCTCTGTTGTGCCGCCGGTGATGTATTCACTGACCAATGCCGTGCGCAAATATTTTGCGCTCGATCCCGTGATCGTGGGACAGGATGTCGATGTGGGGGTCGAAAACCACTATATCAATCCGCGTGAAGTGGGCATGGATCGTCTCGTCAATGCGGTTTCTGCAATCGAAAAGTATGGAAAACCGCTCATCATCGTAGATATCGGTACGGCGATCACCTTCGACTGTATCGATCAGACGGGTGCTTATGTGGGCGGAGCGATCTTCCCCGGCATCAAGATCGCAATGGAAGCATTGTTCATGAAGGCGTCCAAGCTGCCGCGCGTGGATATCGTGCGCACAGAGAAAGCGATCGGCAAGACGACCGTACATTCGATGCAGTCGGGTGCGGTCCGCGGCTATGTGGGCGCACTGACAGGCATTATTCTGGATATGAAGGAAGAACTTGCAGGAGAGGTCAAGGTCGTTGCCACGGGCGGTATGGGCCGCATGATGGCAGAGCACTGCGCACTGATCGATGCAGTCGATCCGGATCTCACCTTGGAGGGGCTGCGTCTCATCTATGAGCGGAACAAGCAGTTCTTTGAGGATCGCAGGTTCACAGTCTGCGGTGTGGTGGAAGCGACAGAAGAAGGCTGACAGAAAACCGGTTCCAATAGAAACCGGCTCTGCTCCCTCACCGCTTTCGCGCCCGATGGCGCGGATCGAGGGAGAAATGCAAGGCAAATGTCCTTGTATTTGGAAAATTTCAAGTCGCTTTGCGCCAGACAAAGCTGGTAGAAAAACTTTTTTGACACGCTGAAAGCACAGCCGTTTGGGGCTGTGCTTTTTTTGCGGAGCGGAAGAAGCGGAGGACTGCTGTAAAAATATGCCATATTTTGCCTTTGTCGCAAGATATAGTGGGACGGATCGCGAGAAGTACAGGATTTTGTAGAAACGAGTGGGAAAACTGTTAGGAGAATATCCAAAAAAAACATGTTTCATGGTTTCGGAAACGTATAAAATGACAAAAATGTAAAAAGCGCATGAATCATAGTTGCATTTCGGGTCAAATATGCAATAATCTTATTATAACAACGATATCACCTGTGCACGAAGCAGCTGCGCAGAAGGGAACAACCAAGGAGGAAAATGGCATGTTGCTGAATGACGCGATGAATTTGGTAAGCAAGTTTGATCCAGAAGTTGGAGCGATGATCCGCCGAGAATATGATCGGCAAGTCGGGAATATCGAGCTGATCGCATCAGAGAATATTGTGAGTGAAGCAGTTCTCTGCGCAATGGGGTCCGTTTTGACCAATAAATATGCAGAAGGATATCCGAGCAAGCGCTACTATGGCGGCTGTGAATATGTGGATGAGGTGGAAAGCCTTGCGATCGACCGTGTGTGCAGGCTGTTTGGCGCAAAGTATGCAAATGTACAGCCGCATTCGGGCGCACAGGCCAATATGGCAGTGTATCAGGCACTCTGCAAGCCGGGGGATACCGTGCTGGGCATGAGTCTGGACAACGGCGGCCATCTGACCCACGGTTCTCCGGTCAATCAGTCCGGCCTGCTGTACAATATCATCCCGTATGGCGTGGATGATGAGGGGCGTATCGATTATGAGGCACTGCGTGTGCTGGCAGAAAAGGAAAAACCGCGCATGATCATCGCAGGTGCATCTGCGTATCCGCGCGCGATCGACTTCGAGAAGTTCGCCGAGATCGCGCATGGTGTGGGGGCATACCTGTTCGTGGATATGGCACATATTGCCGGACTCATTGCAGCTGGGCTGCATCAGAATCCGGTCCCGTATGCGGACGTCGTGACGACGACGACCCATAAGACCCTGCGCGGCCCGCGCGGCGGCGTCATCCTGACAAACGATGAGGAGATCGCGAAGAAGGTCGATAAGGCGATCTTCCCCGGCACACAGGGCGGCCCGCTCATGCATGTGATCGCCGCAAAGGCGGTTTGCTTTGGCGAGGCACTCAAGCCAGAGTTCAAGGCATATCAGATCTCTGTGCGCAACAATGCGCGCGTACTGGCAGACGCGCTCCAGAAGCAGGGCTTCGATCTGGTTTCGGGCGGCACGGACAACCACCTTGCACTGATCGATCTGCGCAAGGCAGGCGTGACCGGTAAGGAGTTGCAGCGCCGTCTGGACGAAGTGTACATCACCGCCAACAAGAACGCCATCCCGAACGATCCGCAGGGGCCGTTCATCACCTCGGGTATGCGCGTGGGCACGCCTGCCGTGACCAGCCGCGGCTTTGGAGAGCCGGAGATGGTACGCATTGCACAGTTCATCTGGCAGGCCGCAACCGACTTTGACGGCAAGGCGGATGAGATCCGCCGCAGTGTGCGCGAAATGGTGGCACAGTTCCCGATCTATAGTGCATAATGGAAACAAAAACGACCCTTTTGGGGTCGTTTTGTTTTACTAAAATTCAATAAAAATTTTCCCTGTATAGGTTTTGGAATAAAATGGTCTGGTTGATTTTGTTGTAAAAAATAGATAATTGTTGGTGCGGTATACAAAGGGACTTGCGCAAAATTGCAGAAAGTAGTAAACTAGAAGCGGTAGAAGATCGAAGGATCTGCACTGGTAAAGAGAAGAAAAAGAGACTTAAATAAAATGAGGTGTATGCAAAAATGGCTATGGAATTAAAACTGACCGGACTGAAAGGCTTTGTAAAGCCGGAAGAACTGTCCTATATGGAACCGCTGGTAGAGACCAGCACACGGATGCTCGAGGGAAAGACGGCTGCCGGAAATGATTTTCTGGGCTGGCTGAATCTTCCGAACGATTATGATCGTGACGAGTTTGCACGCATTCAGAAGGCTGCAAAGAAGATCCAGAGCAACAGCGAGGTTCTGATCGTCATTGGCATCGGCGGCTCCTATCTGGGCGCACGCGCTGCGATCGAGTTCGTAAAGGGTCAGTTCTACAATGGCGTTCGTCCGGAGGGTATCCCGGAGATCTATTTTGTAGGCAATAACATTTCCTCCGGCTATCTGTCCGATATCATCCACATCATCGGGGATCGTGACTTCTCGGTCAATGTGATCTCCAAGTCCGGCAAGACCACCGAGCCGGCGATCGCATTCCGCGTATTCAAGAAGATGGTCGAGGAGAAGTACGGCAAGGAAGGCGCAAAGGAGCGCATCTTTGCAACCACAGACAAGGCACAGGGCGCACTCAAGGGTCTGGCAGACGCAGAGGGCTATGAGACCTTTGTTGTTCCGGACGATGTTGGCGGCCGTTTCTCCGTTCTGACTGCGGTTGGTCTGCTTCCGATGGCAGCAGCTGGTCTGGATCTCGAGCAGGTCATGAAGGGCGCACAGGATGCGATCCGCGATTTTCAGGAAAAGGACAATATCTGTGCAAAGTATGCGGCGCTGCGCAATATCCTGCATGCAAAGGGCAAGCAGAACGAGATCCTTGTCAATTATGAGCCTTCTCTCGTGATGCTGGGTGAGTGGTTCAAGCAGCTGTTCGCAGAGTCTGAGGGCAAGGATCACAAGGGTCTTTTCCCGGTATCCGCAAACTTCTCCACCGATCTGCACTCCATCGGTCAGTTCATTCAGGACGGCACACGCAATATGTTTGAGACCGTTGTCTGGGTGCGTGAGCAGAAGAAGGATCTGTTCATCGAGGAGGACGGCGACGATCTGGACGGTCTGAACTATCTGGCTGGAAAGAGCATCCAGTTCGTCAACTCCAAGGCGTATGCTGGTACATTGCTCGCACATTGCGACGGCGGCACCCCGAATATCGTGCTGGAGATCGATCGCAATGACGAGTACCATCTGGGCTACCTCATGTACTTCTTTGAGAAGGCTTGCGGCATTTCCGGTTATCTCCTCGCGATCAATCCGTTCGATCAGCCGGGCGTAGAGGCATACAAGAAGAATATGTTCGCATTACTGGGCAAACCTGGATTTGAAAAGGAAAAGGAAGCCTTGGAAGCAAGACTTTAATGGCAGTATTTTATGCAGGCAGGGCGGTTTTCGCCCCTGCCTGCTTTTTTCTTTCCATAGGATCGATCGTGAATGGGAGGCGTTTTTATGAGCAATCCGGAGATCCGCGCAAGAGCAAGGCAGCTTTATGCAAAATACTTTTTGGCGGCCTTTGTGTTTGGACTGTGCAATGAGGGGTTACAGGGTGTCCTGTCGGGTGTGCTGGAAGGATATCTCGGACAGCAGGCAGCTGCTTGGGATATTCTGATCCAGATCCTGCTGATCCCTCTGACCGTGGGAGCGGTCGGATGCATCGAACCCTTATGGACAAGTGAACAGGTACGCTTCCAGCGGCTCATCTCGTTTTATGCGCCGGCATCCCGACTGATGCAGTCGCTGCTGTTGGGGATCATTCCGCTGGCAGTTGGGCTGCTCGTTCTTGTGCCAAGTACGCTGCTGGTCATGTTCTATGGATCGGTCGTGCTTTACCTCATATTGCTCATCGTGCTTTTATGGCTTTCCATGCGCTTTGTACTATCTACGATGCTCTTTGCAAGCGGACGCTATACCAAAGCACTGGATGCGCTTGGGGCATCGTATCAGAAAATGCGGGGGCGCATGTTTGACCTCATTGGCATGAGTCTGGTCGTGATACTGCCACGGATCGTGATCATGAAGCTGCTTGAGGCGTTGACTGAACAACACAGCGAGATCTGGCTGTTTTCGGTGTTGGAGCTCCTGTTTGTTCTGCTGTATATGCCGTATTCGATGCTTTGTATACAGGGCTGGGTGCTGGAACAGATCAACGATTCCGAACAGAGACAGGAATCGGAAAACAAAAGAAACCAGAATCCGCTCATGCCTGAGATCAAAAAGGGGTTTGATGCGAGACGGCATGATTTTGAGGATAAACAAACGTAAAATATCCTTGTAAAAGCGATTTTACAGGCGTATAATGATGTATGGCAAACTGCCGAAAGCGAGGAAGATCATGCTGATTGCATTGGATATTGGAAACAACCATGTCACCATCGGTGGGTTCGACGGGGACGACATCCGTTTTGTCGCCGCGATCGCAACCGATCCGAAGCGGACAGGGGAGGAATACGCCTGTCTGATGCAAAACGTGCTGGCACTGCACCATGCGGACAAGACCCCGATCACTGGGGCTGCGATCTGCTCGGTCGTGCCCGGCATGGCAGATATCCTGCACAAAGCCATTGCGTTCCTGACAGATGGACCGATTTTGGAGGTCGGTGCAGGGGTCAAGACCGGACTCAATATCAAGATCGCCGAGCCGCGCACGCTGGGAACAGACCGTGTGGTCACGGCGGTGCATGCAAGCCATACCTATCCCATGCCCTGTGTGATCGTCGATCTGGGAACGGCGACCACCTGTACGGCGCTCGATGCGTCCGGCGCACTGGTGGGCTCTGCGATCACAGCAGGCGTACAGCTGTCGCTCTCTGCGCTCAATGAGCACACGGCACAGCTCCCGACGGTCGGCTTGCGCGAGATCCCCGGTGATGTGCTGGGCAAGAGTACGGCGGAAGCCCTGTGCATCGGCGCAGTCTATGGCACGGCGGCCATGATCGACGGTCTGGTGAAGCGGTATGGCGAAGCATTGGGCGCGTGTCCCACTGTGGTGCTGACGGGCGGCATGGCGGAAACCATTCGACCCTATCTGACCACGGAGACCATTCATGAGCCGACGCTGGCTCTGCGCGGCCTTGCGGATATCTGGCATCGCAACCACGGCAGGAATGCCAAATAAAAATTGCGCTGTACCCCGATGGGGACGGCAGCAGGAGGTAAATTTCATATGGAAAAGAAAATGGATGTGCGGCTGCTCGCGCAGATGGCACTGCTCACGGCTCTGATGCTGGTCATGGCGTTCACGCCCCTTGGCTACATCCCGCTCCCGTTCATGAATGCGACGACGATGCATATTCCCGTCATCATCGGCGCATGTCTGCTCGGCCCGAAGCTGGGCGGTGTGCTGGGCGGTCTGTTCGGTCTGACCAGTGTGCTCAAGGCGACCATCACGCCCAACCTGACATCGTTCGTCTTTACCCCGTTCTACAGCTTCAGTCCGGAGTTTCACGGGAGCTGGATGAGCCTGATCGTTGCGATCGTGCCGCGTGTACTCATTGGCATTGTGGCAGGGCTGCTGTTCCAGTGGCTCGGGAAGCTGGTGCGCAATGAGACCGTGTCGCTTGCGATCGCTGGGTTTGTGGGTTCTATGGTCAATACCATTGGCGTTATGGGGCTCATTTACCTGCTCTTTGGAGAGCAGTATGCAGCGGCAGGCGGAAAAGATCCGGCGCTGCTCCTCGGTGTCATCATGGGTGTCATCGGGATGAATGGCGTACCGGAAGCGATCATTGCGGCGATCCTTACGGCGGCTGTATGCAAGGCACTTTTGACAGTGACCCGCCGCAGCATCAGTCGGGCATGATCCATTTTTCGGAAGATAGCAAGGACTGCCAGATCGGCAGTCCTTTTTTACGGATAGGAGGCAGTATCAATGCGTGAAATCGGGATCTTAGAGGTGGGCGGCTTCCGGATCGGACAGGCACAGGATCTGGAAGCGGCAACCGGTGTGACCGTTCTGTTATGTGACAAGTGCGCCCCTTGTGGGGTGGATATCCGCGGCGGCGGTCCGGCTTCCAGAGAAACACCGCTGCTCGATCCGCGTGCGGCATCCACCGGTGTCCATGCGGTCGTGCTTTCCGGCGGTTCGGCATTCGGTTTGGATGCGGCAGGCGGCGTCATGCGATATCTGGAGGAACGCGGCATCGGCTTTGCCGTGGGGCCGATCCATGTGCCCCTTGTCTGTCAGTCCTGTGTATTCGATCTGGCGATCGGGCGCGCGGATGTGCGTCCGGATGCAAACATGGCATATCAGGCGTGTGAAGCGGCATCGAGCACGGAGATGCAGGAGGGCTGTGTCGGCGTGGGTACGGGCTGCACGGTCGGAAAATGTGCAGGGGCTGCATTCGCGATGAAAAGCGGTGTGGGCGCGTATGCCGTGGAGATCGGCGGTGTGCGTGTCGGCGCGATCGTGGGGGTCAATGCGATGGGCGATATCTTCGATATCGACACGGGAGAACAGCTCGCAGGACTGCGCACGCCGGACGGAATGGGACTGCGTTCCAGTGAAGCCTATCTCTGTCAGGCGATCGAGGCACGGCAAAGCAGTGCCGTGACCAATACGACGATCGGTGCGATCGTGACCAATGCCGCCCTTGATAAAGCGCAGATGGGTAAGGTCGCGGCAATGGCACACAATGGCTTTGCCAGAACCATTCGTCCCGTGCATACCTCGATGGACGGCGATACCATTTATGCGCTGTCCGTGGGCGAGGCGGCAAGTGATCCCGATGTGGTGGGAACGCTCGCGTCCTATGTGATGGGCAAGGCGGTGGGGCGTGCTGTGCGCGCGGCACATGGCATGTGCGGCTTGCCTGCCCTGTGTGATCTCAAGTGATAAAAAATGTGCTTACGGTTTTGTGATATCCGTAAGCACGTTTTTGTTTATAGGGATAAATTTGGGAAAAATGCCTGCATATCGGGCGGCAGGGGGGCTGTGAAGCAGAGGGGTTCTCCTGTGATGGGCTGGCGCAGGGTCAGAGTGTGCGCATGGAGTGCATGGCGGCTGATACGCGAAAAATCATCGCAGTAGATAAAGTCTCCTGGGAGCGGATAGCCGATATAGGAGAAGTGTACGCGGATCTGGTGGGTGCGTCCAGTCTCCAGCCATACACGGGCGAGGGAATAGCCGTCCTGCACACAAAGCCGCGTATAATGGGTCACGGCGTGGTCGCCGTCCGGATGCACGATCCGGCGGATGACTGAGCCGTCCGCGCGTGCGATGGGGGCATCGATCGTGCCGCTGGGCGGAAGCACACCCTTACAGATGGCAAGATAGCTGTGATGCATGACTTTTTGACTGGCCTGTGCGGTCAGCAGTCCGGCAGAGAGAGCGTTCTTTGCAAGCACGATGAGTCCCGAGGTGTTTTTGTCCAGTCGTCCGATGGCGCGGAACACAAAGGGCTGTCCGCGCTTTGCGTACAGGGCAGCCAGTCCGTTTGCGATCGTGTTTTCCCGATTCTGCGGGGAGGGGTGGACGGCGATCCCAGCCGGCTTGTTCACGACAAAGAGATCTTCGTCCTCATAGACGATATCGAGCGGGATATCTGCCTGCGGGATGGTGTCGCTGCGGTCGGTCTCAGGCAGGCAGATGCGGAGGACACCGCGCTCTGGCAGGCGGTCGATGGTGCGGACGGGGCTTCCGTCGATACAGATGCCGTTTTCCGTGTTTTTGAGATCGACGAGCACCCGATGGGACACACCCTGTCGGCGGAGGAAACGCTCCACGGTCGTTCCGCTCTGTTCGGGGTTCCATTCATAAGTAACAATTCTATCCATGCTCCCTATATTACAAGATTTTGGATTGTATCGCAAGCAAAAAAGAGATATAATAAAAAAAGAAATTTATCATCAAAGGAGAATTTGCCGTGCATGAAATAGAAAACGGGATGCTTGGTGCATCCATGCGCAGTAAAATCGAGCAATTGCTGGCGATTCCAATGGTTTCAGGCTTCGAGCGGGCGCAGTCCGAACGGGTCCGCGATCTGTTTGCGCCGCTCTGCGATGAAATCGAAGTGGATCGCTTTGGCAATGTGATCGGTCTCGTGCGCTCCGGCAAGCCGGATGCCAAGACCGTCCTGCTGGATGCCCACCTCGATCAGATCGGTTTTGTTGTAACAGAGGTATTGAAGGGCGGCTTCCTGCGCTTCCGTGCAGTCGGCGGTGTCGATCCGCGTATGCTGCTCGGCGCAGAGGTCACCATCGGTGCGCCAAATGGCACACTGTATGGTATCGTGTCCTGCCTGCCGCCCCATCTGTTGGGGCCGGGAGAGGCCGACAAGGCACTGCCGATCCACAAAATGTGCATCGATACCGGTCTGCTGGATGCGGCTGCGGTCGTTCCGATCGGAACCCCCATCTGGTTCCCGGCGGATGCGGCACACACGCCCGTCATCGCAAAGGATGCCTTCACAGGCCCCAATCTGGACGACCGTGCAGGTGCGGCTGCCATCGCGCACGCCCTCGAAAAGCTCCGCAAGGTCGATCTGGACGTGAATGTCGCCGTACTGCTCTCTGTACAGGAGGAGGTCGTTTCCTCTCTGGGTGCCAATACCGGTACGTTCAAGATCCGTCCGGATTATGCCATCGCGATCGACGTCGGACATGCCAAGACCCCCGACGCACCCAATGAATTTGAATATGGCGGCGGCGTGATGATCGGCATGGGCCCGAACATGAACCGCGCCCTGTCCCGTGCGCTCATCCGTACCGCGAAGGCGGAGGGGATGCCGTACCAGCTGGAGATCATGGAAGGTCACACCGGCACGAATGCATGGGATATGCAGATCGTGGCATGCGGTACCGCACAGGCCGTGCTGAGTATCCCGCTGCGTTATATGCATACACCGATCGAAACCATCAAGCTGTCCGATGCAGAATCGGCAGGCGATCTGGTTTATCATTTCTTGAGAAACTTTGACGGGGAGGTGCGTCTGTAATGCATCAGGAACAATATCGTGAACTGCTGGAGCTGACGCGCACACTCTGTGCAAAGTTTGGCCCATCCGGCTATGAGGATGAAGTGCGCGAGTTCATCCTTCAGGCAGCAATGCCCTACGCAGACCGCATCGAGACCGACCCTATGGGCAACCTGATGGTGTTCCGCAAGGGCAAGAAGGCACTCGAACGCCCCGTGATGGTATGCGCACACATGGACGAGGTCGGCGTCATCGCAAAGAAGTTCACCGAGGATGGCATGGTGAAGTTCGGCTTTATCGGCGGTGTCGATCCGCGCGTCGTGATCGGCAAGCGCATCCAGTTCCGCACCGATGCAGGTGCGACCGTTGAGGGCATCATCGGTATCAAGGCGGTACACCTGACCACACCGGCAGAACGTACCCAGACCCCGAAGATCAAGGATCTGTATATCGACATCGGCTGCACCAGCAAGAGTCAGGCAGAGGAAAAGCTGTCGCTCGGTGACTATGGTACCTTTGCACCGGAGATCGTACCGTTTGGTGACGGACTGCTCAAGGCCAAGGCACTCGATGACCGTCTGGGCTGTGCCGTCATGCTGATGCTCATGCGTGAGCAGCCGCCGGTAGATACCTGGTTCAGCTTCCATGTACAGGAGGAATCCGGTCTGCGCGGCTCGGCAACGACTGCGTTTGCCATCCGTCCGGGCTTCTGTCTGGTCGTTGAGGGCACGACGGCAGCCGATCTTGCCGAAGCACCGGCACACAAGCAGGTCTGTGCAGTCCGCAAGGGTGCGGTACTTCCGTTCATGGACGGTCGTACCATCTACGATGCCGGCCTGTTCGATATGCTGCGTGATGCCTGTGAAGCGCGTGATATCCCGTGGCAGACCAAGCACATGATCGCGGGCGGCACCGATGCCGGTCAGATCCATAAGTCCATTGATGGTGTACGCTGCGTCGGCGTTGCGGCACCACTGCGCTATATCCACTCTCCCGCATCCGTTGGAGCAGAAAGTGATATCATTGCGGTCTATCGTACCGCACAGGCATTTTTAGAGGAAATCGGAGGAGACGCAAATGTCTAAGGTTTTTGAATATTACAGCAAGGTGGCTGGCGCGTTTGGCCCGTCCGGCCGTGAAGACCGCGTGCGCGAGGTGATCGCTGCGATCGCCGCTGAGCATTGCGACAACATCCAGACGGACACACTGGGCAGCCTCATCTGCCACAAGAAGGGCACGGGCGAGAACCGCAAGAAGATCATGTTTGCGGCACACATGGACTCGATCGGTCTGGTTGCGACCTGCATCGATGAAAAGGGCTTTATCCGCTTTTCTCAGATCGGCGGTCTGCCGTGGCGTGATCTCATCAACATTCAGGTGCAGTTCGCAAACGGTACACGCGGCGTGATCTCCTATGAGGAGAAGACCGAGTGGAAGGATATGAACATTTCCCATCTGTTCATCGATACCGGCGCGAAGGATCGCGACAGCGTTAAGGTACGTGTAGGCGATTTCGCGGTTTACTGCGCACAGCCGTTCGAGCAGGACGGCGTGATCTGCGGCCCGTATATGGATAACCGCATTGGCTGTGTTTCCCTGCTTCTGGCGATGGAGCAGCTGCCGGAGACCGTACAGGACGACCTGTATTTCGTGTTCACCGTGCAGGAGGAAGTCGGCCTGCGCGGCGCAGGACCGGCAGCGTTTGCGATCGAGCCGGATATCGGCATTGCAGTCGATGTGACCGATACAGGCGACCTGCCCGAGCATGCGTATCCGATGGATTGCCACATGGGTCAGGGCCCAGCGATCAAGATCCTCGACTCTGCGGTCATTTGCAGCCCGGAGATCGTGCGCGCACTGGACGAGACCGCTGCAAAGAACGAGATCCCGTTCCAGCATGAGATCCTGCAGTTCGGCGGCACGGACACCGCAATGCTGCAAAAGACAGCAATGGGCGCGCTGGCTGGCGCGATCTCCGTTCCGACCCGCTTCATCCATTCGCCCAGCGAGATGTGCAGCGTATCGGATATCGAGCAGACTGCAAAGCTGATCGCGGCGTATGCAGCAGAGACCCACTAAGCGTATAGGAAGATCATTCAGGGGGGAAGATTTCACTTCCCCCTGATTTTATGCTTGTATCGAATCAGAAAAGAGAGATGATGGGATGACAAAGAAATATTTTGCCATTGTGCTTTTTGCACTTTTCTTTGTGTTGCAAGGCTGCGGCAATCACAACCAGGATCCATCTGGATCGGTTGGAACGATCACACCAAAAAAAGAGGAACAAGTCCATCACGCGCCATTGCCGCTGCATCCGCTTGATGCATACGAGGATATGCTGCATGATGAAATAGAATGGCATCAGGAAATGCTGGAAGAATCCAATGTGTGGAAATCAACGGCACAGCTTTTGGATGAAAATACCTATGGGTGGATTTCAGAAGCGAAGAAGTTGATCGTGCAATACTTTGCAGATACATTTTCAGAAGATGTTTCACAGCAGGTATCTGCGCTGGAGGTATACACAGCAGAAATGTCTGAGGTATTGTCTGGATTTTATGGCGGGGATGGTAAAATTTATTTACAGGAGGATGAACTGCAAAAGGATCGGATCCTGCATATCGCAATACATGAAATGATACATGGATTGGGTGTGGACTTCTATCAGGATAAAAATGGTGTTTTGAGCAATGCTTTTTATGAGGGCTGCACGGAGACGGTCACACGGTACATTTTGAAGGAATATGGATATCCATTTGAAGATGTTCCTGTATATGACGCGCTTGTGGAGTATGGCAAAATGATCGTGGATGCAGATACAGAATTGCTGCCGGATATCGTGGTCAAGGGGATGCACGATATTGCAAAAAGGATCGATGATGTCTTAGGGGAAGGTGTTGGGAATACATTTTTGAAATCGCAAACCTTGTTGGCGAGTGGAGAAGATGCACCGGAAATACTTGAAAATTGTCAAATCATCATGGAAGCATACCAGCAAGCCCGATCTGTTTCCAAAGGATAAAAAACAGCTTATTTTTTATTCTGCACAAAGAATATTTTTTGAAAAGGGATGAATATTTCGCTGTTTGATAAAAAAGGATCTGCTCAAAAATAAGATTTTATAAAGAGCAGATGAATAGGAACGCCGCCAAAATCAGGATGATCCTTGACTTTGGCGGCGTTTTTGAATGGGTATCCAAATAGATTTGCCTCAATTTTCGATTGTTCGGTAATTCTTTCGGTGTCAGCTGGCTTACTTGATCTGCATTAGATTTTTTACAACATCCATCACTTTTTCACAGGCATTGGCTTGTTCTGTAATGGGAGAAAAGTTTCGATACATTGGAGAACCGTCTGGATTTTTCATCAGGGACAGTTCCGATCTCCACGAAAGCAGCGTAGAACGCCACCCGCTCAAATACGCAAAAGGATCTCCAGACCAATCGCTATCTGACAAATATTGCTTTACAGACCAATGCTCGACCCCTGAGATCCTCTGTCTGTTGTCATTTCGCAGTTCGCTGGAAAGCGGAGGGTTTGCATATTGGGAAAAGCTGCCATCCGGATTGAATGCCCCTAATGGAACCATCTGAAGTTCGCCTCTTGTATAGAAATAATCTTCCTCACTGATTGCACCCAGCTGTTTCAGTTCCCCGCAAAAAGCAGACCACTCTTTGATATCAATATCGTGTTTTCCGCTTTTCATGCGCTCCAGAACATTCTTGGAGGCAGGGGAAAGCTGGTCGTAGACCTTTTTCAGATCGGGTGTATTCGACACGGTGTTCGTATCGGTTTTTGCTTGCTTCATTGCATCTAAAAACGATACGGAGGGCTTTGCTGTTGGAGCGGATGCAGACGGATGGTAGGGGATCTTTTCAGACTGGATTCTGCTGGGCATAT
>JARIAV010000340.1 GCA_029257685.1 Butyricicoccus sp. | reverse complement strand
CAAAGAAGGTTTCCAGTCCTGTTTGTACAAACAACACAAAAACAGGTTTTATAATTGGAGAAACAACAAGCACCAAAAAGGGCTCGATAAAACCCGCCCTGCGGCGGAGGTCATACATTCGCGCCCTTGGGGCGTTGCCATTGTCTATTTGATGGAAGGGAGTGTTGGATTCATAAGGATAAGAACCGTAAGGTTCTATTCCTTATGCCGCCGTCGCGCGGCCGCGACACGTTGCTCTTTGCTTCCAAGCAAATTCTTTTTAGCAGAAAAGAAAATCCAACGGATTTCCAAAAAAGTCTCTCTTACTTCCCAAAGCAAATCTTTGCAGTAAAAGGAAAACTAACGGACTCCTCCCTCCCTCAATATAAATTTCTATTTCCGCAATCGGAAAGCCTGTTCCCATTTGGATCAGATAGATCAGATAAAATGGAGTTTCGCACCTTATCGAACATACGTTCATTATTGTGTTTTAAGGTATTTTTGTTTTTATTATTAAGATTACCTAGGTTTTGTATAATTTATTCTGATAAAATATTATCCCTCGATATCTCTTATTCCTTCACATAGTCTGTATAAAACCGCTCCCCTGCCCCTCCAACGCGCCGCGAATGGGCACAAAAAAGCTCCCCCACCCGATCTGGTGGAGGAGCTCTGTATTTTTAGTGCTTCTTCTCGTCGATTTTTCCATCTACGATGATTTCTTTCAGCCCTGCTGCAAGACCTGCCATCCCCTGAATCTCGGACGGAATGATGATCTTGGTGGCCTTTCCATCTGCCGCCTTTGCAAAGGCTTCCAACGCCTTCAAGCGAATGATCGGATCGGTCGGAGATGCCTCATTCAGCATACGGATCGAGTCCGCCAATGCCTTCTGCACGGTCAGCATTGCCTCTGCCTCACCTTCTGCTTCCTTGATCTTAGCCAGTCTGGTTGCCTCGGCACGCAGTACCATAGATTCCTTCTCGCCCTCTGCTACAAGGATCTTGGACTGCTTTTCACCCTCGGCGGTGAGGATGGCCTCACGGCGGTCACGCTCTGCCTTCATCTGCTTTTCCATGGATTCACGAATAGCAGTTGGCGGAATGATGTTTTTCAGCTCAACACGGTTGATCTTGATGCCCCAAGGATCGGTTGCTTCATCCAGAATGGAGCGCATCTTGGTATTGATGATATCACGGCTCGTGAGGGTCTGATCCAACTCCAAATCACCGATGATATTACGCAGAGTGGTTGCGGTCAGGTTTTCGATCGCTGCCATTGGGTTTTCGATGCCGTAGGTGTAGAGCTTCGGATCTGTGATCTGGAAGTATACCACGGTATCGATCTGCATGGTGACGTTATCCTTTGTGATAACAGGCTGCGGCTCAAAGTCAACGACCTGTTCCTTGAGGGTCACCTTGCGGCGGATGTGCTCAAAAATCGGGAGCTTCAGATGTACACCTGTATTCCATGTGCCGCGATAGGTACCCAATCGCTCAATGATATAAGCATGTGCCTGCGGTACGATCACGAACACGCGCGATCCTACAAACAGGATGATCAGTCCTAAAATGATCCACAAAATAATATTGAACATACACTCAGCCTTCCTTTCCTTCTGTGAGTGGTTCTACGATGGCTTTTACGCCTACGATCTCGCGCACGCGCACCATCGCGCCCTCTGGGATCTCACTGCCATCGGCGGATCGCGCCGTCCAGTATTGCCCCATGATCTTGATTTCGCCCTGTGCGGACGCATTGGAGATCGGCTGCGTGACGACCGCCTGTTCTCCCAATATCCGGTCTGCATTGGTGGCTGTCTGTTTTGTGCCGAGCATCTTTTTCGCCATAGGGCGCGCCAGAACCAAAAAGACAGCGGATACGACAATGAATACGATCCATTGGGTCGTGGGTGCAGCGTCCAGCGTTGCGGCGATCAGACCGCCCACACCGCCGACGGCAAACCAGATCGCGCAGAGATTGAGCGTGAACGCCTCGATCCCGAGCGCAAGCACGATCGCAAGGATCCACCATGCATTGCCCGATAATGTAAACATATTCCTCCCTCCGTTCCTGTATGTGTATCATACCCATACATTTGTCATTATTATACTTCATCTGATGCAAAAAGTCCACTCATTCCATAAACTGTATCAAAAAAGGCCGGTCACCTTTTCAGATGACCGACCTTGCGGTTTGATTGCAAAAAAAATTAGTACATACCGCCCATGTCCGGAGCTGCCGGAACAGCCGGAGCCGGCTCCTTCTTGTCTGCCACGATGCTCTCTGTGGTCAGCACCATCGCAGCGATGGAAGCTGCATTCTGGAGTGCAGAACGGTTTACCTTGGTCGGGTCTACGATACCGGACGGGATCATGTCGCAGAACTCCTCCTTGTATGCGTCGAAGCCGTAACCGGTCTTGCCGGAGGACTTGATGCGATCGAGTACGACCGAGCCGTCCACACCAGCATTTTCAGCGATCTGCTTGACCGGAGCTTCCAGACCACGCATGATGATCTGTACGCCAGTCTTTTCGTCGCCCTCGACTTCGTTCATCAGCTTTTCAACTGCCGGAATTGCATTGACGTATGCCGTACCGCCGCCAGCAACGATGCCTTCCTCAACTGCTGCACGGGTCGCATTGAGTGCGTCCTCGATGCGCAGCTTCATTTCCTTCATCTCGACCTCGGTTGCAGCACCGACCTTGATGACAGCTACGCCGCCAGCCAGCTTTGCCAGACGCTCCTGCAGCTTCTCACGGTCGAAATCGGAGGTGGTGTTCTCGATCGCATTGCGGATGGTTGCAACGCGTGCCTGAATCGCCTCGGAATCGCCAGCACCGTCTACGATGGTCGTGGTCTCCTTGTTGACCTTGACCTGACGTGCCTGACCCAGCATATTGATGGTTGCATCCTTGAGGTCGATGCCGAGATCGTCAGAGATCACGGTACCACCGGTCAGAACTGCGAGATCCTGCAACATATCCTTGCGGCGGTCACCGAAGCCCGGTGCCTTGACTGCAACGCAGGTGAAGGTGCCGCGCAGACGGTTTACGATCAGGGTGGAGAGTGCCTCGCCCTCGATGTCCTCTGCAACGATCAGCAGCTTGCGGCCCATCTTTACGATCTGCTCGAGGATCGGCAGCAGGTCAGCGATGACAGAGATCTTCTTGTCGGTGATGAGTACGAGTGCATCGTCCAGAACTGCTTCCATCTTTTCGGTATCCGTCACCATGTAAGGGGTCACATAGCCGCGGTCGAACTGCATGCCCTCAACGACCTCAGAGTAGGTCTCAGCGGTCTTGGACTCCTCAACGGTAATAACGCCGTCGGTGGAAACCTTCTCCATTGCCTCAGAGATCAGCTTGCCGATCTCGTCGTTTCCGGAAGATACGGCTGCAACGCGTGCGATATCTGCTGCGCCGTCTACCTTCTTGGAGTGCTCCGCGATCGCGCTGACTGCGGTTTCAACAGCCTTATGCATGCCCTTGCGCATCACCATCGGGTTTGCACCTGCTGCAAGGTTCTTGAGACCTTCGCGCACGAAAGCCTGTGCCAGCATGGTTGCGGTGGTCGTACCGTCACCAGCAACATCGTTGGTCTTGGTTGCAACTTCCTTTACGAGCTGTGCGCCCATGTTCTCGAATGGATCTTCCAGTTCGATATCCTTTGCGATGGTCACGCCATCGTTTGTGATGAGCGGTGCGCCAAACTTCTTATCCAGAACCACGTTGCGGCCCTTCGGACCCATTGTGATCTTTACGGTATCTGCCAGCTGGTCGATGCCATGCATCAGAGACTTGCGGGCTTCCTCACCAAATTGAATCTGCTTTGCCATAGTGAATTTTCCTCCAATATATGAGTTTGGGAATGATTTTACTCTACAACAGCCAGAATATCGTTCTGACGCACAACGATGAGGTCTTCACCGTCGATCTTTACCTCGGTGCCAGAGTACTTGCTGGTGATTACCTTGTCACCAACCTTGACCTGCATCTCAACTTCCTTGCCGTCCACGATGCCGCCCGGCCCTACTGCGAGAACCTCTGCAACCTGCGGCTTTTCCTTTGCCGAACCAGTGAGGATGATACCACTTGCTGTGGTCTCCTCTGCTTCGATCATCTTGATCACAACGCGATCAGAAAGGGGCTTTAAAGTCATAATCTATTCCTCCTAAAAGATTAGAATACTATTTGAGGGTGTTAGCACTCTTGTGCCTCGAGTGCTAACCACGGTTATTATGATACATCAACTGTATCAGAAACGCAAGTGCTTTTTTGAAGAAACTGCCAATAAATTTGTGAAAGATTTGTAACGTCTCTCCTTATGTCCTTGGTTTCTCCGGATTTCTGGGGTTTCTTCCCTTTGAATTCGCGGTTTTATCGCGGTACGGTGTGCTCTTTTTCTGCGTACCCGCGTATTTGTCACGCGGTGCAAAACCGCTCTTTTCCCCTCTGCCCTCCTGCTGTGCTCTGCGTGCAAAGGGTTTTTTGCCTTCCCCGAACGTTCGTTCTCTTTTTCCCGTTTGGTCATTTCTGCCCATTGGCTTATCCGCTCTGCGTGGCTCTGTCCCCCTGCGTGCTGTGGCATCTGCCCTGCCGCTGGGGTTTCCATGCACGGGACGGCGTTCCGTGACCGGCTTGAAATACATATAGAGGTCACAGCGGATCATGCCATTATACAGTTTGCGGCGTTTGTCCGCCTGATAACCGTAAAAGCGTTCAAACTCCGGATCAGAGGTCAGGTAATACTGCCGCAGATCACTTTTTGCCAGTGCCCTGCCCATGCCGCGGTATAGCTGCTGCGCGCTTTCCTTATCCAGCAGACGTTCACCGTAGGGTGGATTTGCAAACAGCGTGCCTGCTTCCGGATATGCCCGACGGGTCGCATCAGCGGTCTCAAAGCGAATGAACTGTGCAACGCCAGCCTTGCCTGCGTTGTCCCGTGCGAGTGCTACGGCTTCCGGATCGATGTCGCTTGCGCAGAGGTCCAGTTCTACGCCTGTGCGTACCTCGGAGATCGCCTGCTCTCTCGCGTCCTTCCATGCGGTATCTGCGATCCAGTGCCACTTTTCCGCATCGTAGGTGCGCATGAGACCGGGGGCACGGTTGAGGGCGATCATGGCTGCCTCGATGGAGATCGTGCCTGAACCGCAGAACGGATCGATGAAGGGATCTCTGCCGCGCCAGCGTGCGACCTTGACCATGGCTGCCGCCAAGGTTTCGCGCAGGGGTGCAGCGTTTGCGTTTGCACGATAGCCGCGTTTATGCAGTCCGGCTCCCGAAGTATCCAGAAAGATCTCTACCTGATCGTGCATGATGGAAAACTGGATCTGATAACGGTCGCCGTCCTCCTCGAACCAGCTGATGCCGTAATGTGCGCCCAAGCGGTCCACGATCGCCTTCTTGATGATCTTCTGGCAGTCGGGCACGCTGAACAGCTGCGAATTCAGGGAATGTCCCTTGACGGGAAAGGATGCGCTGACGGGCAGGAAGTTTTCCCACGGGATTGCCTTTGTCCCCTCGAACAGACCCTCGAAATCGAATGCCGGAAAGGAAGCCAGACGAATGAGCACACGTTCGGCGCAGCGCAGGTGCATATTTGCCCAGATGAGCGTGCCCCGATCTCCGGTAAAGAGTACGCGTCCATTTTCCGCGCGCACATCGGTCAGCTTGCCGCCGAAGCGCAGTTCATCGGCGACGATGCCTTCCAGTCCGAACAGGGTCGGACAGCAAAATTCCAAGTTCATATATTCACCTCAAACAAATGGATGTTTTTTGAAAACAAAAGCTCCTGTCCGGTCGCCAGACAAGAGCCATTTCTGTTTTTATGATACCGTGTCTATGGGATAAAGTCAAGGAAATGTTCCTTTCCTTTGAAATCCATGTGGTTTTCTTTTCTGCTACAAATCGTTTACTGCCAAAGCAAAGGGGATCTTTTGGAAATCCGTCAGATTTTCTTTTCTGAAAAAGATTTGTCACAAAGCAAAGGTATAATCTTTTGGAAATCTGTTGGATTTTCATTTCTGCTAAGAAATTTTTGCTGCAAAGCAAAGAGAACAGTTTTGGAACGTCCGTATGGTTTTCTTTTCTGCTAAAAAGGATTTGCTTCAAAGCAAAAAGCAACGTGTCGCGGCCGCGCGACGGCGGCATAAGGACTATAACCTTGCGGTTCTTGTCCTTATGAATCCATCACTCCCTGTCCATTCGGTTTACAATGGTGCCGCCGAAAGGGTGTGAAAGTATGACCTCCGCCACGGGCGGGTCTTGCGAGGTCGGTTCGTTTCTGCGGAAGTGCCCCAAGGGTGTGAATGTATGAACTCCGCCACAAGGCGGGGCTGTGCAGCCCTTTTGGGTGCTGGTTGTTCATGCGACTGTATCGGCTGTTTGCGCGTTATGCCGCATACAGGACTGGCAATCTTCTTTGCGTTTCGGATGCAAGGGTTTCGATGAGTTGAGGGATCTGCCGCGTTACCGCATCTGGAACGAGCCGACCAGTGTGCGCACTGGTCGGACTGTTCCAATGCTGCGGATTCTTTCTGCTGGGGGTCTGTGCTCGAACGTCCATTGCTCCTGCTTTGGGTGCTGGGCGACGTTCACGCGAGCGTTCATGGAGGGACAAAAAATGGACTGCACCGCACCAATTTGTAAAAAGGCTGAAGAAGACCCGCCCTGCGGCGGAGGTCATACATTC
>JARIAV010000327.1 GCA_029257685.1 Butyricicoccus sp. | reverse complement strand
TAGCTTACCAGGAAGCCTTGCGAACGCCCGGGATCTGGCCCTTGTAAGCCAGCTCACGGAAGCAGATACGGCAGATACCGAAATCACGCAGGTAAGCGTGCGGACGGCCGCAGATCTTGCAGCGGTTGTACTGACGAGTCGAGAACTTCGGAGTCTTCTGCTGCTTGAGTACCATTGCCTTCTTAGCCATTGAATTCTCCTCCTTCTTACTTCGCGAACGGTGCGCCCATCAGGGTCAGCAGCTCGCGTGCTTCTTCGTCAGTGTTCGCAGTGGTGCAGATGATGATATCCATACCACGAACCTTGTCGATCTGGTCATAAGCGATTTCCGGGAAAATCAGCTGCTCCTTGAGGCCGAATGCGTAGTTGCCGCGGCCATCGAAAGAGTTTGCAGAGATACCACGGAAGTCACGTACACGCGGCAGAGCCACGTTGAACAGACGATCCAGGAACTCCCACATACGGTCTGCGCGCAGGGTAACCTTTGCGCCAACCGGCATGCCTTCACGGAGCTTAAAGTTTGCAACCGACTTCTTTGCAGTGGTTACAACAGCCTTCTGGCCGGTGATTGCAGTCAGATCACGAACAACAGCCTCGAGAACCTTAGCGTTGCCGTTTGCTTCCTTACCGCAGCCGCAGTTTACGATGATCTTGTCGATCTTCGGGATCTGCATGGTGCTCTTGTACTCGAACTTCTTCATCAGAGCAGGTGCAACCTCTGCGACGTACTTATCCTTCAGTCTAGGCATAAGTTAAACCTCCTCCTTAAATAGTCTCGCCGCACTTCTTGCAAACAGCAACCTTGTTGCCGTTCTCAAGAATCTTTGCAGCCGGGCGGGTTGGCTTGCCGCACTTCGGGCAAACCTTCATAACCTTACAAGCACGCAGTGCGCCCTCGCGCTTGATGATGCCGCCGGTCTCACCCTGACGGCGCGGCTTCTGGTGGCAGGTGATCATGTTGACACCCTCGATCACAACCATAGCCTTCTTCGGGTTTACGGACAGAACCTTGCCCTGCTTGCCCTTCTCCTTACCGGAGAGGACAACTGCGGTGTCGCCCGTCTTGATATGCAGAGTATTCATGTTTCGGGGACCTCCTTACAGTACTTCAGGAGCCAGGGACAGGATCTTCATGTAATCCTTGTCGCGCAGCTCGCGGGCAACAGGCCCAAAGATACGGGTACCTCTGGGGTTCTTATCTTCCTTGATGATAACAGCCGCATTCTCGTCGAAGCGGATATAGCTGCCGTCCGCACGGCGCAAGCCCTTTACAGAGCGGACGATAACAGCCTTTACAACGTCACCCTTCTTGACGCCGCCGCCAGGAGTTGCCTTGCGGACGGAGCAAACGATGACATCGCCAATGTTGCCGTACTTACGGGTGGAGCCGCCGAGAACACGAATGCACTTCAGCTCCTTCGCGCCGCTGTTGTCAGCTGCGCGCAGAAAAGTCTCCTGCTGAATCATGTGTGCGCTCCTCCTTACTTAGCCTTCTCGATCACTTCGACCAGTCTCCAGCGCTTGTCCTTGGACAGCGGACGGGTCTCCATAACCTTTACCTTATCGCCGATCTTGCACTCGTTGTTTTCGTCGTGTGCCTTCAGCTTATAGGTTCTCTTCATAACCTTCTTATACAGAGGATGCTGAACGCTGTCCTCGATAGCAACGACAATGGTCTTGTCCATCTTATCGGAAACGACCTTGCCGATTCTGGTCTTGCGTAACGCTCTCTCGCTCAACTTCGCTTACCTCCCTTACTTGCCCGCAAGCTGAAGCTCGCGGAGAACGGTGTTGACACGCGCGATATCGCGCTTAACCTCAGAAATCTTGTTGGTGTTGTCAAGCTGGTTGGTAGCATGCTGAAGTCTCAGGTTAAAGAGGTCCTTCTTCAGCTCTGCGATCTTGGTCTCGAGCTCTGCGGCACTCAGCTCTCTAATCTCTTTTGCCTTCATCATTCTTCACCACCATTCTTGGTCTCACGCGCTACAAACTTGGTCTTAACCGGCAGCTTGTGGCTAGCCAGACGCAGTGCCTCACGAGCAACTTCCTCGGAAACACCAGCGATCTCGAAGAGAACGCGGCCCGGCTTTACAACTGCTACCCAGTACTCCGGGGAGCCCTTACCGGAACCCATTCGGGTCTCAGCAGGCTTTTCGGTAACCGGCTTATCTGGGAAAATCTTGATCCATACCTTACCGCCACGCTTGGTGTGACGGGTCATAGCGATACGGGCAGCCTCGATCTGGTTCGAGGTGATCCATGCAGGCTCAGTAGCCATGATGCCGTATTCACCATATGCAACGAAGTTGCCACGGGAAGCCTTGCCCTTGAGGCGGCCTCTATGAACGCGGCGATATTTAACTCTCTTTGGGAGCAGCATTAGCGGTTGCCTCCTTCCTGGCGCGGTGCGCGGCGGCGGTCACCATTGCGACGGTCGCCATTGCGGCGGTCGCGGCGGTCGCGGCGCTCGAAAGCGGGCTTCGGAGCTTCGATCGAACGGCCCAGACGCGGACCGCCGGTCAGAACTTCACCCTTGTAAATCCAAACCTTAACGCCGATCTTGCCGTAGGTTGTATTTGCCTCAGCAAAACCGTAGTCGATATCAGCACGCAGGGTCTGCAGCGGGATGGTACCCTCATGGTAGTGCTCTGTACGTGCGATTTCAGCGCCGCCCAGACGACCGGAGCAGCAAGTCTTGATGCCCTTTGCGCCCATACGCATTGCGCGGCCCATGGACTGCTTCATTGCGCGGCGGAAAGAGATACGCTTCTCGAGCTGGGATGCGATGTTCTCTGCAACCAGCTGAGCGTTGGTGTCAGGGTTCTTGAGCTCGATGATGGAGATCTTGGTCGGCTTGCCGATCATCTTTGCCATCTCAGCCTGAAGCTTTTCGATCAGCTCGCCGCCCTTGCCGATTACGAGGCCCGGACGAGCGACCTGAAGGATGATCTTGACTTCCTTGGTGGTACGCTCGATCTCGATTGCAGCCACACCTGCGTCATACAGCTTCTTCTTCAGAACCTTACGGATATTGTAGTCTTCCACGAGGAGATCGCCGAACTGTGCGTCCTTTGCGAACCAACGGGAATCCCAATTCTTGATTACGCCTACACGGAGACCGTGTGGATTAACTTTCTGGCCCATTGTTTAACCTCCCCTTATTCTTTCTCTGCGAGAACCAGAGTTACATGAGAGGTTCTCTTCAGGATGCGGAATGCACGGCCCTGTGCACGCGGCATAACGCGCTTCATGATCGGGCCCGGTGCAACATGAACTTCCTTGACATACAGCTTGTCGGTGTTCATGCCGTGGTTGTTCTCTGCGTTTGCAACAGCGCTCTTTAAGAGCTTTGCCATAACTTCAGAGGCAGCCTTCGGGGTGTTCATAATGATAGCCATTGCGGTGCCGGCATCCTTACCGCGGATGAGGTCACAGATGAGCTTCATCTTGCGGGGGGTCATGCGGACATTTCTAACAATTGCTCTTGCTTCCATTTGTTCTTACCTCCCCTTACTTACCGTTGTTGGAGGTCTTGCTGCCCGCGTGGCCCTTGTAGGTACGGGTCGGCGCGAACTCGCCCAGCTTATGACCTACCATATCCTCGGTCACATATACCGGAACGTGCTTGCGGCCGTCATGCACTGCGATGGTGTGGCCAACGAATTCCGGGAAAATGGTGGAGGCACGGGACCAGGTCTTAACGACCTTCTTCTCGCCTGCCTCGTTCATGCTAGCAACTCTTTTGTAAAGCTCAGGAGCCACAAAAGGGCCCTTCTTGATACTTCTGCCCATATTTTAAGTCTCCTTTCCTTACTTTCCGTTACGACGCTTGACAATCTGCTTGTCGGTGCGGTGGTTCTTCTTGCGGGTCTTGTAACCCATAGCCGGCTTGCCCCACGGAGTAACCGGAGACGGACGACCGATCGGGCTCTTGCCCTCACCACCACCATGCGGGTGATCGCACGGGTTCATAACAGAACCACGGACGGTCGGGCGGATGCCCATGTGACGGCTGCGGCCAGCCTTACCCAGCTGTACGTTGGAATGATCCTGGTTGCCCACCTGACCGATGGTAGCCTTACAATCCAGACGAACGTAGCGAACTTCACCGGAAGGCAGGCGAACCTGTGCCTTGCCGTTCTCCTTCGCCATCAGCTGTGCGGAAACGCCAGCGGAACGAACCAGCTGTGCGCCCTTGCCCGGGTACAGCTCGATGTTATGGATTACAGTACCAACCGGGATATTTGCGATCGGCAGGCAGTTGCCGGGCTTGATATCCGCAGTGGTGGAGCAGATGACCTGCGCACCGATCTTGAGACCTTCCGGTGCGAGGATATATGCCTTTACGCCATCCTCGTACTGGATGAGCGCGATGTTTGCAGAACGGTTCGGATCGTACTCGAGAGTCAGAACGGTTGCGGGCATATCCATCTTCTGACGCTTGAAATCGATGATACGGTACTTCTGCTTGTTGCCGCCGCCATGATGACGAACGGTGATGCGGCCATAGCTGTTACGGCCAGCGGTCTTCTTGAGCTTCTGAAGAAGGCTCTTCTCAGGCTTCACCTTGGACAGACCCTTGTAAGACAGAACAGACATGTTTCTGCGGGACGGGGTCGTCGGGTTGAAAGTCTTAATCGCCATTGTGATTTCAACTCCTTAATTCTACATGCTTTCTTATCGGGGTGCGTTCCCCATAACCGGACTCTGGGAGTCCTCTTGCGGGCGGAAGCCTTCCGGATGGAAGGGCCTCCGTGCCGCGTCCATGCGGTTTCCCTGCCAGAAGGCGAGGGACGCGCAGGAACTTACATCATATTCTCGAAGATCTCGATCTTCTTGGAATCATCAGTCAGAGTGATGATCGCCTTCTTCTTTGCAGCGGTCTTGCCAGTGTGAACGCCCATGCGCTTCCACTTGCCCGGCAGCTTGATGGTGTTTACCTTAGCGACCTTTACGCCGAAGATCTCTTCAACAGCCTTCTTGATCTCGATCTTGCCTGCGCCCGGCGCAACCTCGAACACATACTTGTTCTCAGCCAGACCAGACATAGAACGCTCTGTGATAACAGGCTTTCTGATGACGTCATGTGCGAATTTCATTATGCGTATACCTCCTCGATCTTCTGTACCGCATCCTTGTCCATGATGAACATATCAGCGTTGAGGATGTCATAAACATTCAGGGTGGACGCGATGGTGGTGCGAACGCCCGGAATATTTGCAGCAGACTTTACGATGTTCTTGCGAACCTCTGGGGTTACGACCAGAGCCTTGCCGGTGGACTCAACAGACTTGAGGAAACCAACAAAAGTCTTGGTCTTGATCTCGCCCATATCGAGGCCGTCAACAACGATCAGCTCGCCAGCCTGTGCCTTTGCAGACAGAGCAGACAGCATCGCCAGACGCTTCAGCTTCTTGTTGAGGCTGTAACGGTAGGAGCGGGGCTTCGGGCCCAGCGCGATACCGCCGTGTGTCCACTGCGGAGCACGGATCGAGCCCTGACGTGCGCGGCCGGTGCCCTTCTGGCGCCACGGCTTGATGCCGCCGCCGCGAACCTCGGAACGGGTCAGTGTGGACTGTGTGCCCTGACGGCAGTTTGCCAAGTAGTTCTTGACAGCTGCATGCATTGCAGGAACGTTGGGCTCGATGCCGAATACAGCAGCGTTGAGCTCCATTTCGCCGGTCTGCTGACCAGCCATATTGTAAACCTTAACGGTAGGCATGTCTATTTCCTCCTCCCCTTACTTTCTGGCCGAAGCCTTCTGCGGGTTCTTGCTGACAGCAGCAGCCGGACCCTTCGCAACGCGGTTGTTCTTCACGGTATCCTTCAGGAATACGATGCCGCCCTTCGGGCCCGGGATCGCACCGCGAACTGCGATCAGGTTCATCTCAGCGTCAACCTTAACAACGTCCAGATTCTGAACAGTGACCTGCTCAGCACCCAGATGACCAGGCATCATCTTGCCCTTCATGATCTTGGAAGGATCCGAGCAAGCGCCCATGGAACCCTGATGGCGGTGCATCGGACCAGCACCGTGGCTCATCGGGGAGCGGCCAGCGTTCCAGCGCTTGATAACGCCTGCAAAGCCCTTACCCTTGGAGATGCCGGTCACGTCAACGTAATCGCCCTCAGCAAAGATGTCAGCCTTGATGGTGTCGCCGGTCTGGAAGGTAGTGCAGTCGTCGAAACGGAACTCCTTCAGGTACTTCTTAACAGCCTCGCCAGCCTTCTTCAGATGGCCGAGCTGCGGCTTGTTGAGCTTCTTTTCCTTAACGTCCTGGAAGCCCATCTGTACAGCAGTATAGCCTTCCTTTTCTTCGGTCTTGAGCTGAGTCACGACGCAGGGACCTGCCTCGATAACGGTAACCGGGATTACCTTACCCTCAGCGTCGAAGATCTGGGTCATGCCGATCTTCTTGCCGATGATTGCTTTCTTCATAGTATTTCCTCCTTAAAGGTTATTGGTTGACGGGCGGAACCGCCAACTTGACCCCGCCGCGCGAAATCGCAGCTAGGTGACAAACCGCTTGGTGCGGTGTTGTTCGCATTTGTTCGGAATCAATGCTTTCCGGTGTTTGGGAACACCTTGGATCGATCTATTAGAGCTTGATCTCGATCTCAACGCCTGCCGGCAGATCCAGGGTCATCAGGGACTCAACGGTCTTCTGAGCCGGATTCAGGATGTCGATCAGACGCTTGTGGGTACGGCGCTCGAACTGCTCACGGCTGTCCTTGTACTTGTGTACCGCACGCAGGATGGTGATGATCTCCTTCTCGGTCGGCAGCGGGATCGGGCCGGAAACCTTAGCGCCTGTGCGCTTTGCGGTCTCAACGATCTTTTCTGCGGACTGGTCGATCAGTTCGTGGTCGTATGCCTTCAGACGGATACGGATCTTTTCAGCGTTTGCCATTTTGGAATTTCCTCCTCGTATTTTGCAGTCGTACATTAAAATGCAATGTACCGACTCGTTACGGAGAGAAACTGCAACCCCGCCCGGCGTATCGCCGCAGGGCATGAAAATAACCGGCTGCACATAGATGTGCCTGGGTCCGGTTTGGTGAAAAACGCAAGTGGTTCATGCTATCGGCTGACCGGCAAAACGCGCCGGAAGTTCCGAGTTTACGCAGGAACATTAACGTTGTTGATCAGCAGTTGTCTCAACCGCCCGATTGTCGGACCTACTCCGCCGAAGTTACCTGGTCTGACCAGCAATCTCCGGCATCATCGCTTTTTTCCTGTTTTCACAGGTGCGTTATTAGATTAACGCATTTTGGTCACAAAGTCAAGAGGATTTTTCAATTTTTCTTTTGGCTTTTCAGATTTTTTATTATAGTGTAATCAAATATTTATATAATACTAATTGTTATCATTTTTCTCTGTCTCTCCAGCTATCTCAGAAGGACTCTCTTTTTCCGGTGCGCTGTCCGCAAGACTGCGCAGAACCTCCATCGCATGCTGTGTGAGCTGCATTGCCGCCATTCGCAGGGCAGTCGTCTCCTCCATCGCGCTGCCCAATACAGCTGTATGCTGTTCGATCTCCAGTCTGGAAGGCAGACGGTTCCCCTCCTGTTCAAGCATTTCTGCACGCAGACTGAGCATCGCATAAGCCTGATCGTGCACTGCTGCAACATCCATGCGCCATTTCGCTTTGTCCTCGTCAGCCTGCTGTTCACTGGTCTTGGGGCGTGCATAGATCCCCGCGTCTTCCTCTATCTCCTGTTCGGCTTCTGCCTGTGCAATGCTTTCATCCAGCGCAGCGAGCTGCACATGGTAAGGCAACGCGTCCTTCTGCGGCCCTATGTCCGCCTGCTCCCGCTTTCGTTCGGCAAGTTCTTCTCGCTGACGGAGCAGGGTTTCCAGCTTGCTTTGTTTCCGCGCGACAGAAGAAAGGATCACCCGATCTCGATTTTTTTGTCTGTTCTTACCCATATCCCGCTCCGTCCCCTCATACGATGCGTTTCCATCTGCGGCAGGGTCATGCACCCTCTTTGTGGCTTCATTATAAGCCGCCCCCGATACAATGTCAACGAAAAACGGGACAGCGCAGTGCCATCCCGTTCCCATGCTCTATTATGCCTCCGTGTGGACGATCAGCAAGACGGTTTTCGCGGTCCGCTGGATGCTGATGCCGGAAACCTCATTGAGGGTCATCTCAAATCCGTGCTTCATCAGCTCCTGCTGCACCTGCACGATCTTGGATTCGTTGTTCTCCACACTGTAATAGGAAACGCCGTCCTGTGATACGAGCAATGTCATATCATCCAATATGGGCAGTTCCTTTCCGCCTGTGACATCGTAACAGCGTGCAAACTGCATCTGACTGAGCTCTGTCGGCACACCTGTTGTGGCAGCCTCTGGCGGTGGCGCAGCCGCACGGCCCATGCTTCCCGGTGCCATCTCGTCCTCCGCAATGCGCATGGGTACCTGTGCCCCATCCGCCGGCGGCTCTTGCGGCTGTTCCGGTTTTTCTTGGAGGAGCTGTTTGTGCTCCGCCTTGGGCGGCTCCGGCTCCAGCTTTTCGTGCGCCGCATCCTGCGGCTCCTCCTGTGTTTTCCCCGTCACTTGTTCCGGAGTTTTCTGTGTCTCTTTGGGAACGATCCGTTGTGCTGGTTCCTGCTCCGGTTTCTGCACCGGTTCCTTCTCCTGCTCGACCGGCTGCTCGAATGGCTGCGGCTCCGTCGATTTTGGTGCAGGCGGCTGTACCTCCGCAGTCGATGGCAGGGGGTCTTTGGATGCCGGCTTGAGCGGCATCGTGGATACCTGTCCAAAGAGTCCGGTCAGGTCTCCGCTGACCGCCAGCATGACACAGGCGGCCGCAGCTGCCAGCATCGTAAACACAGGCGGACGCCGATGGTGCTTCTGCGGCGTCTGTACGATCGTTTTCTGCACCTCTGCTTCGATCGCACCCATCATTTTTTCATGCAGCTCCTTCGGGACGGGAACCTCCAGTCCCTTCCAGAGTGCGCGCATCTCGCGCAGATCCTCGAAATATGCACGGCAGGACGGGCATATCGCCAAATGTGCATCCAGTTCCTGCTTTTCTTCCGGAGTCAGTGCATGGTCCAGCGCCGCTGAACACAACTCCTCGTACTTTTCGCAGTTACTCATGTTCTGTCCGCCTCCCTTCTGTCTGTTTAGACGAAGTTGGGAGAGAAATGTTCCCCCGCTCCAACAGGATTTTCCGCAAAGAACTGCGCGCGCGTGCCAGACGGGATTTGACCGTTCCTTCCTCCAAGCCAAGCGTGCGTGCGATCTCCGTATAGGCAAGGCCTGCAACATCGCGCAGGAGCACGACCTTCTTATGTTCTTCCGACAACTGCGAAAGTGCATACTGCAATTCTTCACGCAGCTCCTGATTTTCCACTGCCTGCTCTGGCTGGACTGCGCGGGACGGGTCCGCGATCGACGCCGCCGGACTTTCCGCGTCATCAATGGATGCCGTGCCGCCCTCCGCCGCACGCTTGCGCGCAAAGTCCACGCAGATATTCGAGGTCACACGATAGAGCCATGTGGATAAGCTGCTGTCCCCGCGAAAGGAATCCAGACTTTTCCACGCACGCAGAAAAACTTCCTGGGTGATATCCGCCGCGTCCTGCTCCGATCCGGTCGAACGCAGGGCGAGCGTATAGACACGATTTTCGTAGGCGGTCATGAGCGATTCAAAAGCAGCGATCTCACCCTTCTTGGCGCGGGCGAGCAATACTTTTTCCCCTGTCATGGAACGCCTCCTTTCCTTATGAAATCTGCTGTTTCATCTCCTCAGCCAATGCATAAAGCTCGGAAAGCCGTTCGAGTGCCGAGATCCGCTTTTTGAAGTCGCGCACATGCGGCACTCCCTTGAGATACCAGTTGACATGCTTGCGCGCCTCCAGCAGCGCGACCCGCTCGCCCTTATCGGCGACGGCCAGCTCGATCTGGCGCACGGCAGTATCCATACGCACGGCGAACGGCGGCAGCGGCGGGACTTCTCCGGTCTCGAGCAGCGCATTTGCGCGCGCAAAGATCCACGGATCCCCCAGACTGCCCCTTCCGATCATCACAAGATCCGCACCCGTATGGGCAAGGATACGCGGCACGTCCTCGGGTGCAAACACATCTCCATTGGCTGTCACGGGAATGGAAACGGCCTGCTTGACTGCGGCGATCCGATCCCAGTCTGCATGCCCCTCATACTGCTGGCTGCGGGTGCGCCCATGTACGGTCACCATGTCCGCGCCTGCCTGCTCCATCATCTGCGCAAAGGTGATGCAGTTGATGCTGGTCGTATCCCAGCCCAGACGGAACTTGACAGTTACCGGCACATCGACTGCCTGCTTGACCGCAGCCACGATGCGCGCTGCCAGCTCGGGCGATTTCATCAGCGCAGATCCATCTCCGTTGTTTACGATCTTCGGAGCCGGACACCCCATGTTGATATCTATGAGTTCACATCCGGTCTCCGCACATACGCGTGCCGCACCGCGTGCCATACACGCCGGATCTGACCCGAAGATCTGTACGGCAGCCGGATGCTCTGCCTCTCCCAGCTGCATGAGACGTGGTGTCTTCTTGTCTCCAAAGTCCAGTGCCTTTGTGCTGACCATTTCCGTTACGGTCAGCCCTGCGCCGTGTTCTCGGCAGATCTGCCGGAATGCCAGATCGGTCACGCCCGCCATCGGGGCAAGGATCAGGCGATTGGGTAGTTTTACATTGCCGATTTGCAGCATATCAGGGACTCCTTTTCTGTAATAATTCCGTACTATTGTAGCATACTCTGGATAGGATTGCAAACTTTTCCACGGTTACAATTCAGAATCAAGCACAATATGCGCTATTTTTCGCTCTTTTTTGTGAGAATCTCTGCAAAATGCCGCTCCTTTTCGCCCAACAGACGCAAAAAGGCTGTCGAAAAAATTCGACAGCCTTCTGCATCCATATTCCGATTCGATTCAAGCAGCTCCAAACAGTCCAACGATCGTACCGCCGCCCCAGTAGCCGAATACGATGAGCGCGGTATTCCAGCAGGCGATCCCTGCCGCGGACCAGATCGTATAATCGCGCACGGGGATCTTGAGCAGTCCGGCAGGAATCGACACGATCGTGCGCAGGACGGGGATCAGGCGGCAGACAAACAGTGCACGGTTTCCACCGTGCTGGATCTTTTCATGGCATTGTTTGACGAATTTCTGAAAGCCGGGGCTTTTTCCGAACAGCTTATGCAGGATCGGCGCGCCGCCATAACGGCAGATCCCATAGATCGTAAGACTTGCGAGCGTACCGGAGACAACGGACAGGAGCAGTGCGCCCATGAGGTTCAGGTCACTCTGCCCTGCCAGCACACCGATCCCCGGCATGATCAGTCCGGCTGGGAAGCCGGGCAGATTCAGGTACTCACAGTAACAGATGACCAAGATGAACAAATACCCATACTGTGCAAAAAAGTCCAAAAAGGTCTGAAAGTCCAAATCGCTACACCATGCTTTCTTTTATTGTTACTTCCACTATAACAAAAGTTTGTGTGCTCTACAAGAGCTTGACGCAGAAGTTCAAAAAGAATTCACGATGTCTTAAAAAATGAAGTATGAAAGCCACCAGACCAGCCCGACCAAGCTGCCGCCGCCCATGGCAGAAAGAACGAGCTGTGGTGCCGTATACCGACGGAGTGGAAGCGGGCGCGCCGGATGTCTGGCATGGTACCGTGCCGCCAGCGCACACGCCTCACGCAAAGCGTCCCCGCTCGCCTCCTTTCCCTCCCGTACAATGAAAAACGCCTGCTCAAAAAATCGATCATCTTCCGGCCGCACGATGACGACCCGTTTGGAAATGCCCTTGACCATATCTTGTTTTCCTCCTCGCATTCACTTCCTTTCTCCAGTATGTCCTGCGTGAGAAATCCTTATGCAGCCGAAACTGCCTTACGCCGCTCCAGCCGTACCACGAGCGCGGTCAGATCATCTGTCGCCCCCTTTTCTGATGCCGCCACGACCAGCCGTGCCGCAAGCTCCTTCGGACTGTCCCCCGCATGGTCGATCAGGATCTGCTTGACCCATGCATTGTCCAGCCCATCCGACACCCCGTCCGACAGCATCACGAATACATCACCATGCATCATCCGGAGCGGCACGGGCTGTGCCTCCTCCGCTGATTCCATCAGTCCAACGGGCAGGGTCTCTCCGGCAAGGGTCGTCACACTGCTGCCTGCACGCAGATAGCCGGGTGCTGCCCCACACTTGAGAGAATCCGCGCGACCGCTGTAAAGATCGATCGTCAGGGCATCCAGTGTCACCCCTCTCATGCCCTCTACGCGCATCCGGAAGGCAGGCGCGACCGTGCGGAGGGCATCCTCCACCCCGATCCCGGCACGCAGGAACCGCTCCATCATACCCACGAGCAGCTGACTGTCCTTCGCCGCCGCCGATCCGGTGCCCATGCCATCTGCCAGCAGCATACACGCGCGCCCATCCTCGGTCACAAAAGATCGTACCGTATCCCCGGATACCAGTTCTCCCTCCTTCTGCCGCTGGCTCATGCCGGCGATCACACGATAGGGGGCCTGCTCGCGCAGGACGATGCGCGCACCCAGATCATCTGTCACACATTCCGGTTCGGTGAGTCCGTGCCCCAGAAGCGCGGACAGCCCCACCGCGAAGCCGCGCCGCTCCTGTAAGATCCGCGCCGTGCCCTCGCCTGCCAATTCGACCCGCAGGCGTCCTGATACATCATAGAAGACTGCCACCCGATCGATCTTCCCGAATGCCTGCGCATAGGAGCGCACCTGCCGCTCCCTTGCAGGCAGCGATGCCTGATCTGCCGATAGATTCCCTCCCACCTGCCGCAAAATTTCCGTCAGCCCTGCATATTGCTGCGCAATGAGATCCCGATTTTCCCGTGTGCGCTGCTGATAGGCGCGGCGTTCATGTAAAACTGCAAGTCCGCGGTTGATCGACTGCACCAGCTCGGGCAAATGGACGCACCGCGCCTGAAAGCCGGCTGGAAAATCTCCCGCCTCCGCGCGGCCGCGCCGCAGCATGGGGACTGCCATACTATGGAATGCCCCCATCGTAGCCACCGATTCCTTCTGCCAGCACGCGCCGCAGACCTCGCACTTGGAGCATACCGCATCGGTCGCGCGATCAAAGACGGCATGCACCTCATCATTCGTTTCCGCGCGCCCGTGCTCGATCCCGCTGCAAAGTGCATCATACAGCTCCTGAAAAGCAGCCGAAGCCTCATTGGCACACCGTCCCGCGGTATTCCGCAGCCGCTGGATACTCGCCGCCGTATCACGGCGCACGGGCTGTAAACTGTCCTTGACGCATTGCCACACCCCCTTTGGCACAGCCGCATACATCAGTACGGCAAACACGCTTTCGTATAACGCAAATACAAAGACCGGGTTGTCTGCGCCCACAAGCGATGCGCCCACGCCTGCGATCAAAGCCGCAACCGCAAACCCAATGCGTCCTGCATTTTGGAATGCACCTGCGATCAGTGCAGACAACCCATATACACAGGTGAAGAATGCCCCCTGTCCCTGTATGGCGTCCAGCATCGCCCCTGCTGCGACGCCAGCCACCGTACCCATCGTACTGCCGCCGAGATATGCAGCCGACAGTACCAGAAAGTATAAGCCGATCCGCGCCGGCACGATCGTACCCATGATGCGGATATCCGACAGCGCAACGAGTGCAGAGGCTGCGACTGCAAGCAGTCCGGTCGGACGCAGGAAGCGGATCGGTCTTGCCGGACCAAATGCAAATTGATAACACGCCGTCATCGCGCCGGTCACGGCGACCACGCAGGCAAAGCGCGCGATATTTGCAAGCGTGACCGATGGGATCAGCACAAAGCTCGTCCCACCCATGCAGACCATCGCACACACCGGCATGAACCATACGGTGCGGCGCAGATCCCGATCGAATACACAGGCACATACGAGCGCGAGCAGACCCCCTGCCGCGGCTGTCACGCCATACATCCCATCACATAGGAGCAGGCTTCCCAGGATCAGTCCACCAAGTGCCGCATATCCATGCCCTGCACACGCCGCTGCCGCGGTGAATGCCAAGCCGAACGGCGCATATCCACCAAACATCGCCGCTCTGGACAAGACGAATGCCAGAACGAACTGCCGCGCCGATACGCCCACGCGATGCACCCGATCATCGTTGTGTATCCGCTGCGCCAAGCTGCCTGCATGGGCTGCCAGCGTAAATCCCTTTCTCACCAGTATCCGCTTGTCCATCATATGTATCCTCCTCATTTCCTTGTGCCAACAGTATACGCCCAAACGTCTGCACAGGCGGTCGGAAAATACAGCCGGAAATATCACGCCCCCCTACAGCTTTTGCAGGGGGAATGGGACAGGAATGAACTTTGATTTGTTTGGCGTTGCTTCCTCCCGTGTGCCGTCGAGGATTGCGAGCGAAAGCAGGTATGATTTTGATTTTTTGCCGATCCGGAATTTCTTTCTTGCAATTTCGCGGGTGAGTCGCTATGATAAAGAAAGGTATTTCGGATTTCATATTTTTAGGAGGGGTCTTTTATGGCCAAACGCAAGGAGCAGACCTTTGCGCAGCGAGTCACGCTCATCATCCTGGCATCTTTTGTCATGGCATTCACGATCAAGAGCTTTGCACGTCCCGGAGGGATCTTTTCAGGCGGCTTCAACGGTATTTCCCTGCTGATCATCGCCTGCTGTGAAAAATTCCTGAATATCTCTCCCCCGTTCGCACTGGTCAACTATACACTGAACCTGATCCCCATGTATATCAGCTTCCGGTATCTCGGAAAAAAACTGACCATCCTTTCCATCGAATGTGTCGTGCTGGTCGGTTTCCTGACCGATATCCTGCCAGCCTTCCCCATCACCCATGACCCCCTGCTCGTTGCGGTCTTTGGCGGCATCTTCAACGGTCTGTCCGTTTCCATGTGCCTGCTGGCGAACGGCTCCGGCGGCGGTACGGATATCATCGGTCTGTTTATGGGCGAGATCAAGGGTCGCGACTGCTGGAATGCGATCTTTATGATGAACGTCGTGGTACTGGGTCTGGCTGGTGTCCTGTTTGGCTGGGATAAGGCATTGTATTCGATCATTTTCCAGTTCGTATCCACACAGGTCATCCACACCTTACATAAGCGCTATCAGCGTCACACCCTTTGGATCATCACCGATCATGCAGAGGAGATCTATCAAATGATCGCCGAGGTCACACACCACGACGCGACCTTGTTCAAAGGGGTCGGATGCTACAAGCGGCAGGAGCGTCAGATGCTGTATTCCGTCGTATCCAGCGAGGAGCTCAAGCTGCTGTCCTCGCGCATCCGTGCGATCGACCCCAAGGCGTTCGTCAATATCCAGCGTACCGAGATGCTCAACGGACGTTTCTATCAAAAACCAACCGATTAAAACACAAAATGAAAGAGGAGAGTATGTCAAAGCGCACACCCTCCTCTTTTATTTTGGTTTTCACTAATTTTCGCAAAAACAAAAAAAGACACCGAATGGTGTCTTTTTTCTTGGTGGAAGTTACAGGGCTCGAACCTGTGACCCTCTGCTTGTAAGGCAGATGCTCTCCCAGCTGAGCTAAACTTCCAAGTGGTGACCCGTACGGGATTCGAACCCATGTTACAGCCGTGAAAGGGCCGTGTCTTAACCACTTGACCAACGGGCCGGATGGTAGCGGTAATTGGACTTGAACCAATGACCTTTCGGGTATGAACCGAACGCTCTAGCCAACTAAGCTATACCGCCATCTCTCTTGGTTTTTGTCGTTTCTCATCAGCGACGATATTTATTATATCGAATGACAGGCTATTTGTCAACGGTTTTTTTTATTTTTTTCAGATTTTTTTCGACCTGCATTTTTGCAAGGTTTTTATGCGGAAAAGCGGCCTTTTCTGCCGGATATAAAAATCCAGAAGACATCGATCGTCCTCTGGATCTTTTCTCCGTTTCTGGGATCATACCAGCTTAACGGTATAATATACTGCTGTCACAAAGAAGTATGCACCTGCCGCGATCATGCTTGCAAGCGGGATCCTGCCGGACAATGTGAGACCAACAGCCGCAAGGATCGCCATAACGACCGGTGTGAGGAACATCATGAGGTATGCATTGCCCGAAAACTCGAATACATACTTATGCTTCTTCCCGAGACGCAGGTGTCCGAAATCACTGCGCACCTTCGCGACCCCGATGATCTGTGCCAGCATCAGAACGATCACAGCACCCAGCAGATAGGGTTTATAGGCTGCGCCGCGCACGGTCTGCCCCAGCACAACGGCACTGGCAGCGATGCCACAGTCGAGCGAGATCATAAAAAATTCCGGCTGATACGAATGATAGATCAGATAGATGAATGCGAATGCCGGCAGGGCAACATACATCATCTTGATGGTCGAGTTCGGATTCCAGTCGATGATAGAAAATACAACAAACAATGCCGCGCCAAAAACAGCAAGGGTACTGCCTTTCATCACATGATAGGACAGATCGAACCCACGTTTGCGCTCACGCAGCGTGAGCAGTAATCCTGCGATCACCAGCACGATCCCAACTGCCCACAGGACCTTGATCGCCGCCAGTGCGATCTCATACTTTGAGGTATAGTTCAATATATTGTTGAGGAACATCAGCCCAAGTACACCAAACAGACAGCCGGAGAACACAAGCAATACCTTGTTTGTGATATAGTCGCTCTTTCGGGGATCTTCCTTTGCAGGGACCCCATTCTGTTTGTTATTCTTTTCAGGCATTTGTGCAGCCAAAAAAATCAACTCCTACCATATTTATAAGTCGCCGCTTTCATACAGAACAGCGGTCAATGCCGCGAGGGGTGCAGTTTCACAGCGCAGGATACGCGGCCCGAGAGAAACCGGTGTCAGGCCATGTTCCTGTGCCATGCGTGCTTCTTCTTCCGCGAAGCCGCCCTCCGGCCCGATCATGAGCGCAGCAGATGCAAACGGATGTGCACGCAGCGCCGTGCGCACACTGGTCTCGCGCTCCATCTCATAAAAGAACAACGGCATCTCGGTCTGTGCCGCCTGTCGGATCGCTTCCGCAAAGGGCACACATTCCATCACCGTCGGCACACGGCCGCGCCCGCACTGCTGTGCGGCTTCCTTTGCGATCTTGCGCCAGCGTTCCAGCTTACGCATGAGCGATTTGCCGTCCGGTCGAGAGACACAGCGCGACGCCACATAGGGTACAACATAGCTTGCCCCCAATTCCACCGCTTTTTGCACGATGAAATCCATTTTATCGCCTTTTGGAAGTGCCATAAACAATGTTACTTCCGTCTTTGGCTCTCCGCGCGACGGAACGACCGCATCCACTCTGCAATGCACCTGCTTGCCTTCCGTTTCGGTCAGAGTGCACTGATAGTCGGTCCCAAGTCCATCACAGATCACAAGGCCTTCTCCAGCCTTCATGCGCAGAACATGTGTGATATGGTGCGCATCATCGCCTGTCAGCGTGATCTGATCCGCCACAGGTGTATTTTCTACAAAAAATCTGGGCAAGATGTTCTCCTTCCGGTTTCTGGGTATTCTCAAACCATTTTAGCAAACTCCGCGCCGCTTGTCCAGCGCAATTTTTGACCTTGTGACACAGATCAGGCCGAATGCACCGCCGTAAACGCTGCCCAACCGCCCGAAACGGCGCGATCGGTAAGCGTAAATCCTGCGTTTTCCAGTGCTGCGCCGACTTCATCCGCGCGCTCCTCGATGATGCCGGAGGTGATGAGAGTACCGCCTGAAACCAGCTTTTCGTGGAACATGGGTGCCATCCCAATAATGATATCAGCTACGATATTGGCACAGATGATATCATATCCCGTCCCGATCTCCTGTGCCAGAGCAGCATCTCGCAGGGCATCGCCATGAAGTGTGCGTGCAATGGTGATCCCATTGCGCTCCGCGTTTTCGCAGGCACAGGTCAGGCAATGCGCATCGATATCAACGGCAACCTCAGGGGTTGCGCCCAGCATACCGGCTGCGATCGCCAGAATGCCCGATCCAGTCCCCATATCCAGCAGCTTTTCGCCGCCTTTCACCACTTTTTCCAGCATCGTGATGCAAAGCTGGGTGGTATCATGCGTGCCGGTTCCGAACGAAGAAGCAGGGTCGATCTCAAGGATCCGGCGGCCGCCTGCATCCTCTACGGTCTCCCAAGAGGGCTTGATGAGGAAGGTCTCGCCCACAGGGAAGGGCTTGAAATACTGCTTCCAGCCCCACTCCCAGTCCTCCTGTCGGGTCACGCTCTGTGCGGTCTCCAAGCGGCCGAAGGCGGCTTCCGTATCCTGCGCACGCAGCGCATCGAGCGCAAGGCGCAGGGATTCGATCTGTGCGTGTCCGTCTGCGGAATCCTCCACATAGACCTTGAGCTTGGTTTCCTGATTGCGCAGGTTCTCACACAGCGTTTCATCTACATAATCCCAGTATATCTCTGTATCCTGTAAAAATTCCTCAAAATCCGCCGCGTCTTCGAGTGCATATCCCTCAATGCCGACCGATTCGAGCACATCGGCTACCGGTTCGATGCCCGCAGTCGTCGTAAAGATCGTTACTTCAATGAAGTCCATTTCGTTCTCCTTCTATCACATGCAGATCAGCCCATATTTTTCAGAAAAATACTTCAATATGCGCGCTTCCTGCTCCCATGTTCCATCGTAAAGTGCCAGACCGGCATACACGCGCAGGGCCTTTTCCAAAAGCTCCGGCGACTCTGCGCACAGGCATACCGGACGCGTGATCATATAAAGGTTTTCCTCCAGTGCGATCACGTCCTCCTCCTCCTCGAGCAGCAGCTTGAATGCCGCGGGTGCTTCGTCCTCCAGCTCGATGAGACGTTCCCCGAGCAGATGATCGCAGCTGATCTCATCGGAAATGCTCGTCGTCCAGTCGATGAAGTGTGCATCCCGTCCATCCGGTGCAAGCACGACATCATCGAGCTCACGCGGAACGATCGTCTGGGTGCCGTTCACGCGGCGCAGCTGCACCAGATCCGCGAGCCGCCGCGCCCGCTCGTTTGCCATCGGCACGAACAGCTCCACATTGGGCAGATCCAGTCCGCGCAGCAGCCAGACCGCCGGACAGCGCACCCCCAAAGAGATCCGCGCATAGGGCGCGATCCCATGCAGGGCTTCGGGCAGATCCTCGGGTTCCGAAGCCGTCAGAACAACGGTGGATACCCCAATGCGCTGCAGCACGGCAACGGCTGCAACGCAGTCTGTCCCATCCTCCATGCGGCAGTCCGCATCGACCGGCAGCTCTGCCATGAGGGCCGCGCCGGAAAGATCGGTGACTGCGAGCACAGCGGCACGCAATGCGTGAAAATTCGACACGCCATGCAGGTAATAAAAATCGGCGTGCAGCTGCAAAAGGGGCTGAAATCGCTTTCGGCATTCCGCGATATATGCTTCACAGGCCGGAAGTACGTCATCCTTTGGCAGCGTTGGGCACGCAAGCATGAGCCCCACCGGGATCTCCGGACAAGTCTCACGCATCCGCGCAAAGATTTGAGGGTCAGCCGCCAGCGCGCCGGCAATCAGCTCCTGATTGCTGACGAGCAGCGAATGGTCATCTGGGTCAGTTACCATCAGCTGACCCTCTGATAAGGGAATCGATTCCATTCTTTCCTCCTTGTGCTCATGCCGCACGCCATGAGCCATCTGCCTGCGGCGTGTAGCGCAGGGACTGAGAGGCCGCTGCCTGACACGCTTCCAGTGCCGCATAATACACATCATCGATCATAAGGCCGCGTTCTGCGGCACGCTGCGCCGCCTTTTGCAGTGCAGCAAGGGTATCTTCCCCTGCGCCGAGCTGCGGATCCAATCCGGCATCCATCTGGAACCGCCGCAATGCACCAAAGGCACGCGTATCCAGCACATCGCTCGGGTCTTCCAGGTATCCCAGTACATGCAGCCGCTGACACACGGCGCGTACCTGTTCGCTTTTCTGACCGTACACGACAGGGGTATGCGTATCCAGCGCAGCCGCTGTTTTGAGGTAGCCCTGAATGGTGCGCAGGGTGTGCTTTTCCACGTCCGGCTTGAGTCCAACGCCTTCCCAGCCGCCCGATTTTGGCAGCTGCATTTCCAGACAGGTCAGCACCAGATAATCTCCGTCCAGCTTCAAATGGTATTGCCCCTGTCCCTTGCCATAGGTCTGCGCGCCCATCAGGGTCGCACCGCCGACTTCATGCAGGACCCCTGCCATCAGCTCGGCTGCCGATGCCGTATTGGGGCCCACCAGCACGACCAGCTTGCGCAGCGGCAGTCCGCCGCCCTTTGCCGTGTAGACACGATCCCCGCCCAAACTCTTGCGATAATGCATGGTCGCCATCGGCAGGGGTTTTTCCAGCATGAGATCGAGCATTTCAAATGCTGCATCCACCATACCGCCGCCATTATCACGCAGATCCAGGATCACTGCATTGGTTTTCTTTTCATCCAGTCCATTCCAGATCTCTGCAAAATCGGCTGCATCGTTCATGGAAGAAAATGCCGTGATGGAAATATACTCCACACCCGGTGCCGCCTGCCTTGCGCTGACGGTCTGTTCGAGGATCTGCTCGCGCTTCATCCGAAAGGACAAGGTCTTGCCCTCTCGTGATACGGTGATCTCGACCTGTGATCCAGCCTCACCCTGTAATTTCTCACCGATCTGCGTCAGCGGCGTCTTGGTGACATCGACGCCATCGACCGACAGCAGACGATCCCCCACCTGTACACCGGCGGCAGCCGCAGGGGAATGACGCACGACCTCACGGATCTTCGCGCCATCGGCATCCTGCGTCACGGCAATGCCGATCCCTGCATATCCGGACAGGGTAGAAAACCCCGTCTGGTATTCCTTTCCGGTCAGATACATGGAATGGGTATCCATACCGCCCAAAATATCATTGAGCACATTCGCAAGGTCTTCCGGGTGCTCCTCCAAATATGCCGAACTCTCCACGATCGTCTCCTGTGTCACAGGGTGTGTCTCCGCAACCAGACCGCGTGCATTGATGATCGCAACCGCGCGCTGAAATCGTTCGACCGGAGACAGGGCAGCCGCCTGCCCTGCAAGCACCGCCATACACAGCAAAGCCGCCATACATTTTTTCAGGATCTGCAAGATAAGCTCCTTTCACGGATGAAACAATGGATCATTTCGCAAGTACGATGGGCCGTCGATCACATCTTTTCCGGCGCATCCACACCAATGATATGCAGGACATTGCGGATGGTCTGCACAGCGGCCTGACACAGGCAAAGGCGTGCATCACGCAGGGCAGGCTCGGCATCCATGATACGGCAGGCATTGTAGAAGCGGTGGAACTGTGCCGCCAGCTGCACGCCGTACTTATTGAGCTTGGACGGATCGCGTGCGTCTGCTGCTTCCACGATCTCTTCCGGCAGCAGCGCGATCGCCTTGATGAGTGCCTTTTCATCGGCATGGGTCAGCACGGTCAGATCGATCGCATCTGCGTTCGGAACGCTGACGCCGTTTTCAGCCGCATTGCGCAGGACAGAGCAGATGCGCGCATGGGCATACTGTACATAGTAAAGCGGATTGTCAGAATCCTGCTTGACTGCAAGGTCAAGATCGAATTCCATCTGGGTCTCAGCCGCACGGGAATTGAAGAAGAAGCGTGCTGCATCGACTGGGATCTCGTCGAGCAGGTCGGACAGAGTCAGGCTCTTGCCGGTACGCTTGGACATACGAACGACCTCGCCGCCCTGCATCATACGCACGAGCTGCATGAGGACGACCTCCAAGCGGTTGGAGCCATCCAGACCGAGTGCATCCAGTGCGCGCTGGAGACGCGCCACATGACCATGATGGTCTGCACCCCAGATGTTGATGACGCGGTCAAAGCCACGGGTCTGGAATTTATTGCGGTGATATGCGATATCTGCGGCAAAGTAGGTATAGAAGCCGTTGGCGCGGCGCAGCACATCGTCCTTATCTGCGCCGAACGCAGTGGACTTGAGCCACAGTGCGCCATCCTGCTCATAGGTCACGCCTGCATCGGTCAGCATCTGTACGGTTTCTGCAACCGCACCGGAATCATGCAGGGTGGACTCACGGAACCATACATCATAATGGATCTTGTAGCGTTCCAGATCGCGCTGCATCTTTGCGATGTTATGCGGCAGACCGTATGCTACGATCGTGTTGAAGCGTTCCTCCTCGCTCATGGACAGGAGGGCATCGCCATGCTGCTCGACCAGATCATGTGCCAGCTCGCGGATATCCGCACCCTGATACCAGGACGGGTCGAATTCGATCGCATCCTCGCCCTTGAGCTCCTGAATGTAGCGTCCTTCGACCGAGTGCGCAAACTTATCGACCTGATTGCCTGCATCATTGATGTAGAACTCACGGGTCACATCATTGCCTGCCCAGTCGAGCACCTCTGCAAGGCAGTCGCCCAGCACGCCGCCGCGTGCATTGCCCATGTGCATGGGGCCGGTCGGGTTTGCGGAAACGAACTCGACCATGATCTTTTCCGGTGCTTCCTTCTTGGTTCTGCCATACGCCTCGCCGCAGGTGCTGACTGCGCGGACAGCGTCCTGATACCAGCCGGTATTCAGGGTGAAGTTGAGAAATCCGGGGCCTGCAATGTCCATCTTCTCAAAGCAGGTGCCGGTAAGGTCGGCGTGTGCTACGATGGCCTCCGCGATCTTGCGTGGTGCCATGCGCAGCGGCTTTGCGCACTGCATGGCAAAGGTGGACGCCCAATCTCCGTTGGAGGCATCCTTCGGGATCTCGACTGCGATGGGCGGCAGCTCGGTCTCCGGCAAAACACCTGCCGCTGCTGCTTTTTCATAAGCCGCCTTTACAATGGCGATCGCCTGCTGGCGTGCGGTTTCTAACAGATTCATATCATTCACTCTCCGTATATCTTCAAATTGATTTATGATTTTATAAGCATCCTGTCGCCTTATTCCATAGGCTTTGTGGAGACCACCATTTCAAAGCGATGCCGTCCGGCAAGATTCTGATCGACCTCGACCGTGTAGTCGATCGCGAGCAGACCACCATCCTCCGTGATCCGGTTGATGATTTTTGAGGTATGGGTCGAAATGGTCAGTGCCGCACCAAAATTCGTCTGGTACAGTCCCACATGGCGCTGATTCTCCAAAAACAGCATTTCTGAGGGACAGGTCCCCGTGCGGGTCATGGACACCGCGCCATCCCCTATTTTCAGCATCGTGTGTGTGCCTTCCAGTCCGGTGATCTCACTTTCATCATAGGTGATATAATATTTGCCGCGTCTGCGATACAGCCGCGCCGCCGTCATCATATTGACTTCCTCCGGTTCACAGCCTTCAAACCGCTGCACAGAATGAATCGACAACCAGACGTCTTTTTTTATATCTTCCATGGCTATCTCCTATCAAAAATATTTCAAAACGCGCCAAACTCGACACGCTTTGCGGGGAAATCCAGCGCACTATGCAAAAATCCTGGTGCGAGCTGATTGAATCCCTCCGGATCATCCGAAACAAAGTAACGGGTCGCACCCTTTTTTTCCTCTGCCGGTGTCAGCATATCACGCACACATTCCGCAGCAGCTGCGCCGGAATCGATCAGCTTCACATGCGCCCCCATTTCTGCTGCAATGATCTCACGGAACAGCGGATAATGGGTGCAGGCAAGGATGAGCGTATCTACATTTTGTGCCTTTATGGGTGCGAGATATTCCCGCACCAGTGTTTCTGCTACGATATCGCCCGGATGGACGCGTCCATTCTCAGCGAGCGGGACGAGCAAGGGGCAGGGCTGCATAAAAACGGACAGCTTTGGGTCTGCTTCATGCAGCATCCGTTCATATAC
>JARIAV010000018.1 GCA_029257685.1 Butyricicoccus sp. | reverse complement strand
AAAGTATGTGCAGAGCTTTGCAGACAATCGACAAAGTAAGCGCAGCACTTCCCCGACCAGCCCCTCCATGAACGCTCGCGTGAACGTCGTCCAGCACCTAAAGAAACAGCAAGCACCAAAAAGGGCTCGATAAATCCCGCCTTGTGGCGGAGTTCATACATTCACACTCCTTGGGGCACTTCCGCAGAAACGAACCGACCTCGCAAGACCCGCCCGTGGCGGAGGTCATACTTTCACACCCTTTCGGCGGCACATAGGTAAACCGGATGGAGAGGGATGGGGAGGATTCCAAAGGGCAGAGGAAACCGCAAGGTTTCCAGCTCTTTGGCCGCCGTCGCGCGGCCGCGACACGTTACTCTTTGCTTCCAAGCAAAATTTACTTAGCAGAAAAGAAAACTCTACGGATTTCCAAAACATTTCCCTTTGCTTCCAAGCAAAAATTTCTTAGCAGAAAAGAAAATCTGACGGACGTTCCAAAACTGTTCCCTTTGCTTTGAAGCAAATCTTTTTTGCAGAACGGAAAATCAGATGGATTCCAAAACCCTCCGCAGTATGCAGAAACAGAAACCTTACAGCCTTGCGCTCAACTATTGTGAATGACCTGAATCTGCATCCCAGCCATGACATCCAGTGCCTTCCGGTGCAGAACCGGATCAAAACTCGCACAGAGCGAGGCATCTACTGTGATCTGCGCATTGGGCCACGCCGCCTGTAAGGTGCAGACATTCGCCATCACACACATATTGCTCACAAGACCCACAACAAGGATCTCGTCGATCGTCCCCAGCTGCTCCTTGAGCCGCACAAGATCCTCCGGCGCAATGCCAAAGGTCGTCTTGGAAACTGGATGGATCAAGTTGGAAGCGCAAGTACAGCTCACACATTCCTGCGTCTTTCCATAGAGCAGCCAGCCCTCGGAATTTGGCGCACAGTGCGGCACAGGCAGGGCCTTGCCCTCGCGAGTTTCTAAATAGTCCGCGCCATGCGTATCGTAGGTAATGAGGATGGGGCAGCCCATGGCGAGATATTCCTGCGCCAGTTTTGCAATGCCGTCATCCAACAGCTCCGCGCCGGGGAAGCCCAGACTTCCCGAAACAAAATCATTTTGATAGTCGATGATCGCCAGAAGTCGATTCATAACATACACCTCGTATTTTCTGGATATTTCTGCTTTTTATTGATTGTATCATGTATTTTGAAAGGCGACAATCCCTTTTTCTGACAGTCTGTCAGCGGAATTTACAAAAAATTAAAGGCAGAATGTTTGCATCGGCAAGGGAAAACGTAGTATGATAGGACAATAAAGGGGGACTGGATATGAAAATCATCGCAGGGCAGGCATCGCATGCAGCACCGGTGAAAAGACGGCGCAGGCGGCGCAACTTTCGTCCGCTCATCATATTGCTTGTGGTGCTGTTGTTCCTGATGGGGATCGGCTTCGGTGTCAGCCGTCTGGTGCAGCGGCATCATCGATCGAGCCGTCCGGAAGAACAGCTTTCCGTACAGGAGATCAAAGGACTTCCGGTTTATGAGCACTTTATCGATGCGGATGCCGTGGGGCGTATCCCTGGTAAGCGCAAGGTGCTCTATGTCGTCATCCATGAAACAGATAACTTTACCGCCGGAGCCAATGCCAAGCGGCATGATGCCTTTATCCATCAGAATACAAAGACAGAAAAACTGTCATGGCATTATACCGTAGACGATCATGAAGCCTATCACCATATACCCGATGAGGAATCCGCTTATCACGCCGGAGACGGGATGCAGCCAAATGGCGGCAACACGAGCGGCATCGGCGTCGAGCTGTGTGTGGCGGAGGACAATGACTATGAGCAGACGCTCAAAAACGGCGCGATCCTTGCCGGATACCTGCTTTATAAGCACCATCTCGGCATGGATGCCCTCAAAAAACATCAGGACTTTTCCGGAAAAGTATGTCCGGCGCGTCTCATTACGGAAAATCGATGGGATGAATTTTGCGATATGGTACAAGAAAACTATACTTATTTCAAGGAAAATGGTGGAAAATGAACATTTGAAAACAGTTGCTTTTATCTGCTAATATGTTATAATGACTTTCAGTACACCAGATTTGGGTGTCATATTTTCATTGAATTTACTGAAAGGATAGAATAAGCATGATTGTCGTTTTGAAGCCGAATCCCGACAAAGAGCGTGTCAACCGTTTGATCGCGCATTTCCACGAAATGGGGCTGAACACCAACTATTCCGAAGGATCTTCCACCACGATCATTGGACTGCTGGGCGATACCTCCCGAATTGATGAGAGCGACATCATGGTCTATGATCTCGTCGAGCGAGTGCAGCGCGTCACCGAACCATTCAAGAGCGTCAACCGCAAGATGCATCCACAGGATACCGTTCTGGAAGTCTGCGGACGCAAGATCGGTGAGGGCTATTTCAATGTGTTTGCCGGCCCGTGCTCGGTCGAGAACGAGGGTCAGATCCTCGAGGTCGCGGAGGCGGTCAAGAAGGCGGGGGCATCGTTCCTGCGCGGCGGCGCATTCAAGCCGAGAACGTCCCCGTACTCGTTTCAGGGCATGGAGGCAGAGGGGCTCAAGCTGCTGCTCGAAGCCAAGCGTCAGACCGGACTGCCCATCGTGACCGAGATCATGAGCGAAAAACACCTCGATCTCTTTGCGGATGTGGATATCATCCAGCTGGGCGCACGCAACATGCAGAACTTCATGCTGCTCAAGGAGCTGGGACGCTCCAACAAGCCCATCCTCTTAAAGCGTGGCTTGTCTGCGACCATGGAGGAGTTCCTGATGGCGGCGGAGTACATCTTCGCAGGCGGCAATCACAATGTCATGTTCTGTGAGCGCGGGATCCGTACCTTTGAAACCATGATCCGCAACAATCTGGATATTTCGGCAGTACCGCTCATCAAGATGCTCAGTCATCTGCCCATCATCATCGACCCGAGCCATGCGGCAGGACGCCGCGATATGGTCGCGCCGCTTTCGCGTGCTGCGATCGCTTCCGGTGCAGACGGTCTCATGATCGAGGTGCATAACGACCCCAAGCGCGCGCTCTGTGATGGTGCGCAGTCGCTCAACATCCCGATGTTCGACGATGTGATGGCGGACGTCAAGCGCCGCGTCGCATTTGAAGAAAAGCAGCTGCAAACTGCAAATTGAATCAGAAAAAGTCTGGCAGCGTGTCGATGACACCGCTTGCCAGACTTTTTTTGCGCAGTGTGGGAACCAAATGCCGGACGCTTTCGTCTATGAGACCGTAAGGGGCTGGAGGGCAAGTTCGGACGGATCTCCGAATGTAAAGCCTGCCTGCTCCCACTTGGTCAGGAGCTCGTCGAGGATCTGCGCATTGGTCGAGGAGGTGGAGTGCAGCAGCACGATCGCGCCGTTGTGGATGCGCGGCAGCAGCTTGTCGAATGCCTGCTCTCGGGTGGGCTGGTTGTCCGCATACCAGTCTACATAGGCAAGCGACCAGAAAACGGTCGTGTAGCCAAGGGACTGCGCCTGTTTCAGGTTTTCCTTGTTGAATTTCCCCTGCGGCGGACGATACAGCTTGGGCATCGGTGAGCCGATGATCTCCTGATAGAGCTGCTCCACGCCTTCCAGCTCGGCGCGGAAGGAATCGAGGTTGGAGATGCGCGACATATCCGGATGGGTCATGGTGTGGTTGCCCACCAGATGCCCTTCCTCGACCATGCGGCGGACGAGATCGGGCTCGGTCTTGAGGAAGTTGCCCACCACAAAGAACGTACCTGTGGCATGGTGCTTTTTGAGTGCGTCCAGAATGGCAGGCATATTGCCGTTTTCATAGCCGCAGTCAAAGGTCAGATAGATGACAGGCTGGCTGGGATCGCCCAGATACCGCGCGGACAGGGCTTCCAGATCCTGCGCCGATGCGTTGCCGACCGGTGGCTGTCCGGGGGTCTGAAAGGAGAGCCCCCAGTTGGTGATCTCCGCCGAAACCGTGGAGACCGGACCAAAATGCGCTTCGTAAAAGGCACCTGCACCGGCAAGGGCAAGGGTCAGTGCGGTAACGGCGAGAACCGAGCGGAGCTTTCGCAGATGCTTGGGGGATAGGAACAAGAGAAACACCGCCTTCCATACAGTTTGTGATACACTGTATGCGCGTTTGCGGTGCGGTATGATACCCGATCACGCGTCGTAGTCTTCCAGAAGATGCGCAAGGGCGGTGGCATCGCGCAGAGAGATGCCCTCGGAGAGTGCCTGCTGATCGACGGGCGGCAGGGTGCGCGGATCGATTCCGGTCATCATGACAGGGTCGGCGCGTCCGTTCTGGTAGATGACGACCTGATGCCCGACGCTTTTTGCGGTATACAGATTTTCGGGCAGAGGACTGTTAGCAGGCACGGGTTTTGGCCATAATAAAGAAAAAAGCAGCAGGATCACCGCGAGAAAGGTGAGCGATAAGACGACGATATCAAAGCCAAGAGAACGATTGCGGATTCGCATGAAATATCCCTCCAAACAGTTGATTTTTAGAATAGATGGTGTGATTCAGTATGGCTTTTTGGACGCATAATCATACATACAGAATAAAAATGTTGGAAATTTTCGGAGAGATATGATATACTGTATTCGCCTATATGCCATGCAGCCGTGAATGCGGCGGATGCATGGGATCGGCGACCTTTGCGGCCGTGCAGAAGGAGGCATAAGAATCTATGGCAAAACAGAAAAAGAGTTCCAAGGTGCAAAAGATCGTGATGACGATCTTCGCGCTCCCGCTCATCGGCATCATGACGGCCTGTATCTGCGGCATTGCACTTGCGTTTTACATCGGGATGTGCGTCGTGCCGAACTCTGATATCGATGTATCCTCTTACAGCAGGGATCTGGCAAAGACCACCGTGATCTACGCGAAAAATGCGAATACGGGTGAATATGAGGTGTATGAGACCCTGGAGGGCGATGTCAATCGTCAATGGGTGGAACTGTCCGAAATTCCGAAAAATCTGCAGAATGCAGTCGTGGCGATCGAGGACAAACGCTTTTATTCCCATCACGGCGTGGACTGGATCCGTACCTTGGGTGCAGTCAAGGGCTTTGCAACAGGCAACGACAGCGCGGGCGGTGGCTCGACCATCACCCAGCAGCTCATCAAGAACCTGACGGGGAACAGCGATAAGTCGGTCAAACGAAAGATCAACGAGATCTTTCAGGCGATCACACTGGAAAAGAATCTGGGGGATACGGCAAAGGATCAGATCCTGGAAATGTATCTCAATACCATCCCCTACGGAAACCGCGCAGCAGGCATCAAGGTTGCGGCGATGACGTATTTCGGCAAGGAGCTGAGTGAGCTGAGTCTTGCGGAATGTGCCGTGCTGGCATCCATCCCCAATGCGCCCACGCGCTACAATCCGTTCCGCAATCCGGATAATGTAAAGGAACGACAGAAGACCGTGCTCTTTGCAATGAAAGAGCAGGGGTTCATTGATGAAAGCACCTATCAGGAAGCCTTGAATACCGAGCTCGTGTATAAGTCGGATGACTATAAGCAGCAGAGCGATCAGCCGTATTCGTGGTTTACCGAGGCGATCATTCAGGAGCTGACCGAGGATCTGCAAAAGCGGCAGAACATCTCGCATGATCTTGCGCGTTCCCGTGTCATGTCGGGTGGTCTCAAGATCTATGCAACGATCGACCAGAACGTGCAGCGTATCATGGACGATGTGTTCATGAACGATGCGAACTTTCCACGGGCACGGAAAAACGGCGCTGCGCCGCAGGGCGCAATGGTCGTAACGGATAAGCAGGGCAATATCGCCGGCATCGTGGGCGGACGCGGCAAAAAGGAAGGCAGTCTGCTGACCAACCGCGCGACCATGACGGCGAGACAGCCGGGTTCTGCCATCAAGCCGCTTGCGGTCTATGGACCGGCAATGGACGACGGCAAGATCACGCCCTATTCTGCGGTGACGGATATGCCGTTCAAGGTGTATAACGATAAGGCGTGGCCGCGCAACGACAACCGCCGCTATCAGGGGCAGCTCGTCTTGCGCAATGCAGTCGCGCGCTCCATCAATACGGTCGCCGTGCGTGTGCTCGATATGATCTCGCCCAAGCGATCCTATGCGTTCCTGCATGATACACTGGGCTTTACCCATTTGAACCCCAATGCAGATATCGACTATGCGCCGCTCGCGCTGGGCGGTACGAATGGCGGTACGACCGTGCGTGAAATGGCAGCAGGCTATACCATCTTTGCGAACAATGGCAAATATTCCGGCTCGCGCACCTACTTCAAGGTGGAGGACAGCGAGGGGAACGTCATCATCGACTATACCACGCCCACGGAGATCCGTGCATTCAAAAATGAAAAAACGGCATACTATATGCTCGATGTGCTCAAGGAGGTCACAAATTCCGGTACCGGCCGAAAAGCGACCATCAACGGCATTGAGACTGCCGGCAAGACGGGTACGACGACTTCCAAGCGTGATGTTTGGTTCTGTGGTCTGACTCCATACTATGTCGGTGCAACTTGGTTCGGTTACGACCAGAGCTACAATCTGGAGGGCATATCGGGCAACACCGCGCTCTCCCTTTGGACGACGGTCATGCGCCGCATCCATGAGGGTCTGCCCAGTGCACGGTTCGATATGGGAGATGACTCCAACTTCGTCCGCGCAAGCTATTGTGAGGACAGCGGACTGGCACCGGTCGGTGCCTGCTCGGATGACGCACGCGGCAGCCGCATCTCCACCGGCCGCTTCTGGAAGGGAGACGAGCCGCAGGAGGAATGTAACCTGCATAAGTATGTCCGCATCTGTCGGGACACAGGGCTCATTGCGACGAGACGGTGCTGGCGCACGGGAACCGTTGCCAAGCTCGACCTGACGCGCAAATTCCCTATCGACTTCTCGCCATCGATCGAGGATGCACCGTACACCTATTCGGGCGACAATGAACCGGTAGGCTCAGGCGATGTGACCGTTTCTGGCGGCTATTATGGAGTGTGCAGCGGCAGACATTCGTTCTTCTCGCGTGATGACGATGACGATGACGATGAGAACGGCGAGACCGGCGGAGAAAATTCCGGTGAGGAATCTGGCGGAGAAAACACCGGCGGAGCAGAGGAGACCCAGCCCCCAGCCGAAAGTGAGCCGTCCGCGCCACCGGCTGAAGACAGCGGGGGCGAGGAACCTGATCCTGAAAATTGACGCAAGTTGGGTCTTGAAATCAGGATAAAGTTATAGTATAATATACCAGTATGTTATGTAGTGTCCTGTAAGGCCGCACTAGGCGGGGAGGCAGCGGTGCCCTATTCCTGCAATCCGCTACAGCAGGGCTGAATCCCGGTTGGGAGGGGCGGCATCTGGATGCTTGCAGTTAACAGATCGACGATGAGAGATTGGTACTGTGCAACGTGGGACTGTGAACCATGTCAGGCGGGGAACCGAGCAGCATTAAACAGAACCCTGCGTGTGCCACAGAACTGCCGATTTTGAGTTGGTTTGGTAAAAAGGCTGTCTGGATGTTCGTTTCGATCTTCTGGTGTGCGGTCTTACAGGGCACTGCATGACAGTAGAAAGCGTCGGAAAGGTGGGCAGGTTGACAAATCTGCCCATTTTTTTCATTTCGCATAAGGGAGGCAAGCCATGTATCAGGCATTGTATCGCAAGTGGCGTCCGCTCTGCTTTGCTGATGTCATCGGACAACAGCATATCACGGATACCCTGCGTGCACAGCTGCGTACAGAACGCCTGTCCCATGCCTATCTGTTTACGGGCACACGCGGAACCGGTAAGACGACTTGTGCCAAGATTTTGGCGCGCGCTGTCAACTGTGAGCACCCCGTGAATGGAGATCCGTGCAATGTCTGTCCTGCCTGTCAGGGGATTTTGGACGGATCGGTACTCGATGTGGTGGAGATCGACGCAGCCTCGAACAATGGTGTGGACAATGTGCGCGAGATCCGCGATGAAGTGCGCTATGCACCGACCGCGGTGCGCAAAAAAGTCTTTATTATCGACGAGGTGCACATGCTTTCCCCCGGTGCATTCAATGCACTGCTCAAAACCTTGGAGGAACCGCCGGCACATGTCATGTTTATCCTGGCGACGACCGAGATCCATAAGGTTCCTGCAACGATCCTGTCCCGCTGTCAGCGGTTCGACTTCCGGCGGATCACGACGGACGCGATGGCGAAGCGTCTGCTGGAGATCGCGGCAAAGGAACAGATCCATCTGACCGAGGGCGGTGCCCAGCTGATCGCACGGCTGGCAGACGGTGCCATGCGTGACGCGCTTTCCATGCTCGACCGCACGGCAGGCTGTGAGACCGTAGATGAACAGGCCGTTTCCAAAAGTCTGGGCATTTTAGGGACGACGGATACCGTCCGTCTGATGGAAGCCGTGAAGTGCGGCGACCTTACGGCGGCAGTGCAGGAGATCGGACAGGCGTATGAAGCCGGCCGTGATCTTTCCGGTATCATGGATCAGCTTTTGGCACTCATTCGCGATATCCTGCTGGTCAAGACCGCAGGTGATCGGGCAGAGGGGATGATCGCGCCTGCCTATACCATGGCGCAGCTCTCCGCGCTCGGTGAGGGACTGGCATCGGCAGAGCTCATCGCATACAGCCGGATCCTGCAGGACGCGGCTGGACGCATCAAGGCGGCGAGCAACCGCCGCGTAGAAGCCGAACTCAGCATGATCCGCCTTTGCACGATGGGTGCGGCGGCGTATGATTCGCTGGAGGGACGCGTCGAGGCGCTGGAAGAAAAGGTAAAGCATGGGGTCCC
>JARIAV010000122.1 GCA_029257685.1 Butyricicoccus sp. | reverse complement strand
GGTTTCCTTGCCCTTATGAATCCCACCCATCCCTCTCCATCAGATTCACCTTGGTGCCGCCGAAAGGGTGTGAAAGTATGACCTCCGCCACAGGCGGGTTTTCCGCGGTCGGATTCTTTCCGCGGCTTGCCCCAAGGGTGTGAATGTATGACCTCCGCCGCAGGGCGGGTCTTCTTCAGCCTTTTTACAAAAAGGGTGCGGTGCAGGCTCTTTCAGGTAAGCAGAAAGAAAAATGTGCGCAGAGTTTTGAAGCAAGTAGACAGAAAAGTATGTGCAGAGCTTTGCAGGCAATCGGCAAAGCAAGCGTGGCACTTCCCCGACCAGCCCCTCCATGAACGCTCGCGCGAACGTCGCCCAGCACCCAAAGCAGGCGCAATGGACGTTCGAGCACAAATCACCCGTATCAAGAATCCGCAGCATTGGAACAGTCCGACCAGTGCGCACACTGGTCGGCTCGTTCCAGATGCGGCAACGCGGCAGATCCCACAACCCAACGAAACCCTTTCAGCCGAAACGCAAAGAAGATCGCCAGTCCTGTATGCGGCGTAACGCAGAAACAGACGATACGATTGCATCAACAATCAGCACCAAACAAGGCTCGATAAAACCCGCCTTGTGGCGGAGCTCATACATTCACACCCTTGGGGCATTGCCATTGCCTATCTGATGGAAGGGAGTGTGGGATTCATAAGGGCAAGAACCGTAAGGTTATAGCCCTTATGCCGCCGTCGCGCGGCCGCGACACGTTACTTTTTGCTTCCAAGCAAATCTTTTTAGCAGAAAAGAAAATCCTGCGGACATTCTAAAAAAGTTCCCCCTGCTTCTTGAAGCAAATTCATTTCGCACGAATGAAAATCCGACGGATTTCCAAAAAACGTTCTCCCTTTGCTTTGAAGCAAAATAAGACTGTGAGGAGTGAAAATTAGAGGGATCCCCCATAACCCCCTTGACAAATACCAAAGCAATGGTATAATAACTAAAGAATATCGGTCTGGTACCATAGCCAAGTGGTAAGGCGTGGGACTGCAACTCCCTGATCCCCAGTTCAAATCTGGGTGGTACCTCCATTTTCCCCCTTGAATATTCGCAAATGCAGTGAAAAAGAGGAGTACCTCGCGTGTTGGGCTTTTTAGAGAGCGGACGATTGCTGGAACGTCTGTAAGCCCCCGCAGGGAAGGTCGCTTTGGAGCTGAGATATCAAACGCTCCGCGCCTAGATATCTTCGGGTTGTCTCGTTATCGACAGAAAGTGCGCATGGCTCTGCCCATGTGAATTTAGGTGGTACCACGGAAATCAGAGGTTTTCGTCCTATGGAGGACGGAAGCCTTTTTTGTATTTCCTCAGTATATCCAAAACGCAATTTGAATGGTAAAAGGAGAGATCAACAGATGGCAAATGAACTGCCAAAGACCTATGATCCCTCGGCGGTAGAAGATAAGCTCTATCAGTTCTGGAACGATTCCGGATTTTTCAATGCTGAGGTCGATGAAAACAAAAAACCCTTTACGATCGTCATTCCGCCCCCGAATGTCACCGGTCAGCTGCACATGGGTCACGCATTCGACGAGACCCTGCAGGACATCCTGATCCGCGCCAAGCGTATGCAGGGCTATTCCGCCCTGTGGATGCCCGGAACCGACCATGCAGGCATCGCGACCCAGATCAAGGTCGAGGAAAACCTGCGCGTCAATGAGGGCAAGACCCGTCATGACCTCGGCCGCGAGGAATTTCTGAAGCGTGTATGGGACTGGAAGCACCAGTACGGCAACCGCATCATCTCTCAGCTCAAGAAGCTCGGCTCCTCCTGCGACTGGAGACGCGAACGCTTCACCATGGACGAGGGCTGCTCCCATGCCGTCAAGGAGGTTTTTGTCAACCTCTACGAAAAGGGTCTCATCTACAAGGGCAACCGCATCATCAACTGGTGCCCGAAGTGTACCACCGCGCTGTCCGATGCCGAGGTCGAGTACGAGACCCAGCCGGGCAAGCTGTGGCACATCAAGTACCCCATCAAGGACTCTGACGAATACCTTGTTGTTGCAACGACCCGTCCGGAGACCTTTATGGGAGATACCGGCGTTGCCGTCAATCCGAATGATGAACGCTATCAGCACCTCATCGGCAAGACCTGTATCCTGCCCATCATGAACCGTGAGATCCCGATCTTCGGGGACGATTACGTCGATATGGAGTTCGGTACAGGCTGCGTCAAGACCACGCCCTGCCATGACCCGAACGACTTTGAAATGGGTCAGCGTCATGACCTCGAACAGATCCTCGTATTCAATGAGGATGCGACCGTCAACGAAAACGGCGGCAAGTATCAGGGCATGGATCGCTACGAATGCCGCAAGGCAGTTATCCGCGATCTGGAAGAAGGCGGCTACCTCGTCAAGATCGAGGAGCATGAACACAATGTCGGCACCTGCTACCGCTGCGGTACGACCGTAGAGCCGATGACCTCGGCACAGTGGTTCGTCAAGATGGCACCGCTTGCAAAGCCTGCAATGGACGTTGTAAATGACGGCCGCGTGCGCTTTGTACCGGATCGCTTCTCCAAGACCTACCTGCGCTGGATGGAAAACGTGCATGACTGGTGCATTTCCCGTCAGCTGTGGTGGGGACACCGTATTCCGGCATATTACTGCGATGACTGCGGCGAGATGACCGTTGCCAAGGAAGACGTGACCGTATGCCCGAAGTGCGGCGGCACGCATATCCGTCAGGAAGAGGACGTACTGGATACCTGGTTCTCCTCCGCGCTCTGGCCGTTCTCTACCTTGGGCTGGCCGGAAAAGACCAAGGAACTCGATTACTTCTATCCGACCTCGGTTCTTGTGACCGGATACGACATTATTTTCTTCTGGGTCGCACGCATGATCTTCTCCGGTATGGAGCAGATGCACGAGGAGCCGTTCAAGACCGTCTACATTCACGGTCTGGTACGCGACGCACAGGGACGCAAGATGTCCAAGTCGCTCGGCAACGGCATCGACCCGCTCGAGATCATCGAGCAGTACGGCGCAGATGCCCTGCGCTTCACCCTCATTACGGGCAATTCCCCCGGAAATGATATGCGCTTCTCTACGGAGAAGGTGGAGTCCAGCCGTAACTTTGCCAATAAGATCTGGAATGCATCGCGCTTTATCCAGATGAATCTGACCATCGACAACGCAGAGCTTCCGGCAGAGCTTGCACTGGAAGACAAGTGGATCCTGCACAAGTACAACGAGCTTGTGAAGGCAGTCACCGAGAATATCGACAAGTATGAGCTGGGCATCGCGGTGCAGAAGCTGTATGACTTTATCTGGGACAACTTCTGTGACTGGTATATCGAGATCGTAAAGCCGCGCCTGCAAAATCAGGCAGATACAAACCAGAGCGCACAGAAGGTGCTCTGCTACGTCCTGCGCGGCACGATGCAGCTGCTGCATCCGTTCATGCCGTTCATCACCGAGACCATCTGGCAGGCATTGCCGCATGAAGGCCCGTCCGTCATGGTTTCCAAGTGGCCGGAGTACCAGCAGAGCCTGTGCTTTGCAAAGGAAGCCGAGCAGGTCGAGACCATGATGGATACCATCCGTGCCATCCGCGCACGCCGCGCAGAGATGAACGTGCCGCCGTCCAAGAAGGCGCAGGTCATCCTGCTGACCGATGCACGCGAGGCATACGAGGCAGGCAGCCTGTTCTTCGGCAAGCTGGCATACGCGTCCGAGATCTCTTTTGTCGATGCTGCACCGGAGCACGCCGATTCCATGGTGTCCGTTGTCACCAAGGGCGCAAACGTCTATATGCCGATGGGTGAGCTCATCGACTTTGAAAAGGAACGCGCACGTCTGGAAAAGGAAAAGGGTAAGGTACAGAAGGATCTGGACTTTATCAACAAGAAGCTGGGCAATCCGGGCTTCCTTGCCAAGGCACCGGAAGCAGTGGTTGCACAGGAGCGCGAAAAGGTTGCAAAGCTCGAGGAGCTGATGGCAAAGCTGGATGCCAGCCTTGCCGCCCTCCAGTGATTCCGTAGAACGAGCGGGACAAGCTGACCAAATACAGAAAAGGGGACTCGGTTTTGAGTCCTCTTTTATTATTAAAATACAGGTATTATAGGAATGGAGGAGATCGAATGGGAACAGAACAGGAAGCCGTTGCACGTATTCACGCCTGCGGACGCTTTTCCGGTAAGGCAGGACTGCACCGCATCCGCGCACTGTGTCGGGCACTGGGGGATCCGCAGGATCGGCTGAAATTCGTCCACCTTGCAGGCACGAACGGAAAGGGCAGTACGGCGACCATGCTGGCGTCCGTCTTACAGCACGCCGGATACCGCACAGGGCTGTACACCTCGCCCTATCTCGTGGTATTTCGGGAGCGTATCCGCGTCAATGGCGCAATGATCCCGCCCGAGGAACTGGTTCGGCTGGAAGCACAGGTGCGGCAGGCGGCGGAGGGGCTGATCCTGCCCGCAGGGGAGCGCATCGGGGAGTTTGAGTTTGTGACCGCATTGGCGTTCCTGTATTTTGCCGCGCAGGGGTGTGACATCGTGGTGCTGGAGACCGGACTGGGCGGCTCGTATGACGCAACGAATGTGATCGCGCCGCCCGAGGTGGCAGCCATCACGTCGGTTTCGCTCGATCACACCACAGTGCTGGGGGATACGGTGGAGGCGATCGCGCGGACAAAGGCAGGCATCTATAAGGCAGGGAGCGTGCATCTTGCGGCAGGCGGACAGTCCGAGGCGGTGTATCGTGTCCTGCGCGAGGCTGCGCCCGATCTCCGGATCGCACAGCCTGCAAGCGTGCAGCGCATGGAGCTTGCAGGAACGGTGCTGACATGGCAGGACAGGGAATATACGATCCGTCTGGCTGGCGCGTACCAGCCGCAGAACGCCGCGCTTGCGCTTGCCATCGTGGAAGCCCTGCAAACGCGCGGCTGGAACATTCCGGAGGAAGCCATCAAAAGCGGACTGCAAGCGGCATATATCGCCGGACGGATGCAGGTCGCCTGCACGGAGCCGGTGGTGCTGCTGGACGGCGCACACAACGAGGGCGGCATCGCCGTGCTCTGTGAGACCATGACAAAATTTGCGCCCAAGGGCAGGGTGTATGCCGTTTTGGGCATGTGCGCGGATAAGGCAGTGGAGGAGGTCGTGCGCGGCATCACGTTTCCGGTCGCACGGTATTACCTTACCCCCTTACAGAATGACCGTTCGCTCGATCCCAAAGTGCTTGCAGGGTATCTGGCAGGGCAGGAGACCGTGTGCTGTAAGGACAGCGCGCAGGCACTCCGGCAGGCGATGGAGACAGCCGGAGCCGAGGATCTGGTGCTGGTGTTCGGCTCGCTCTATCTGGTGGGCGAGGCAGAAAAACTTTTGCCTGACAGAAAGCTGCAAACTTTTTGAGGGAAGTATGGTATGCTGGGACACAGAGAGCGAAGTGACAGCATAGGAGTGAGCGTGTATGCAAATCATTCATGAACGGGAAGGGACAAGGCTTGTCGTTTATTTGACCGATGAACTGGATCAGCACAGTGCGCGGCAGGTGATCGAGGCACTGGATCGCCTGACCCTGCTATATGCGGAGGAGCCCATTGTTCTGGATCTTGGGCGGCTGACCTTTATGGACAGCTCAGGGCTTGCCGTGGCGATCAACCTGCACCGCGCCTTGGAGCAGACAGGGCGGCATCTGACCATACGACATACACCGCCGCAGGCCATGCGCGTCTTTCAGGCGGCGCATTTGGAAAAGTACATCAAGTTTGAACCGATGGAGGACGAGACAGCATGCAGACATTGAACCGGATGACGCTTCGTTTTGACAGCCGTTCGGTCAATGAAGCGTTTGCGCGTATGACGGTTGCGGCATTTGTGGCACAGCTCGACCCGACCTTGGAAGAACTGAACGATATCAAAACGGTGGTGAGTGAGGCAGTCACCAATGCCATCGTGCATGGATACCGTGACCGCGTGGGAGAGATCGTTGTCAGTGCGCGGCTCTTGGAGGGCGGCTATGCAGAGATCAAGGTCAGGGATCACGGCTGCGGCATTGCGGACGTAGAGCAGGCGAGACAGCCGCTGTTTACGACAGGGGACGCGGAGCGTTCCGGAATGGGCTTTACCATCATGGAGAGCTTTTCCGATAAGCTGCGCGTGCGCTCGGCAGTGGGGCGCGGAACGACCGTGACCATGCTGCGGCAGATCATGGGGCGTAATGGAGCGTCTGCCTGATGGAGCAGGAGGACAAGCTGCTCGCACAGCATAAGGGGCTGATCTGGAGCATCGTGCGCCGCTATCGCGGGCGTGGGGTCGAGGACGAAGATCTGTACCAGCTGGCAAGCATTGGACTGATCAAGGCGGCACGCGGCTTTGATCCGGCATTTGGCACGCAGTTTTCCACCTATGCCGTACCCAAGATCGCGGGAGAGATCCGGCGGTTCCTGCGCGATGACGGCGCGGTGAAAGTAGGGCGCGTCATACAGGAACGGGCGTATCACTTGCAGCGTTTGCAGGAGGAAATGGAGAGCGAATTGGGACGACCCATCACGATCTCCGAGCTTGCCGCGCGTGCAGGGCTGTCCGTGGAGGAGACCGCGGCGGCGGTGCAGTCGTCCGCGCCGGTGCAGTCGCTGGAAGCCCCGACCGGAGAGCAGGAGATGTGCCTCATGGACTGTCTGGCAGGCAGCGGCGGCATTGAGGACGAGGTGACGACCAAGCTGTCCTTGCGGCAGGCGGTGGAGCGGCTGCCCGAACGGCTTGCACAGGTGATCCTCATGCGGTATCTGAGAGAGATGACCCAGCAGCAGACGGCGCGTGTGTTGGGAGTGTCACAGGTGCAGGTATCCAGACTGGAAAAGCAGGCGGTCACGCTCCTGCGAAAAGAACTTATCGAACGGTAAAAGGGTATCCGTGAATGGATACCCTTTTGTGTTATCGTATCAAGTTAAGC
>JARIAV010000005.1 GCA_029257685.1 Butyricicoccus sp. | reverse complement strand
CAAAAGGTGCGAAAAATAGAGCCGAGAATTTGGCAGAAATATGCGAATTTTATACAAAAAAAGCGCGTTAAATTCTTGACAATCTTTTGCGTTGTTGTATAATGAGTATAGATGTGCGTCAAGGACGCACCCCCAAAAACCATACCAGCCCCTGCTCGGGTACGTTTTGTGTATGCCGTTGTCCGGCTTGATAACAGGCAGAGCATATACGAGGGTATGGTCTCTGATAAACTTATTTTGAAAATTTATTTGGGAGGTTTCATAGCATGGATTTTAGGCTTACAAAAGAGCAGGAAATGATGCAGAAGCTCTGCCGCGAGTTCGCGGTAAATGAGATCGAGCCGATCGCGGCTGAGATCGACGCAGAAGAGCGTTATCCTTGGGAGACCGTTCGCAAGCTGCAGAAGTACGGCATGCTCGGTATCCAGTTCCCGAAGGAGCTCGGCGGCTCTGGCGGCGACAACATTTGCTATACCATCGCAATCGAAGAGGCTTCTAAGTTCTGTGGCACCACAGGCTGTATCCTGTCCTCTCACGCGACCCTGTGCTGCTGGCCGATCTACCAGTACGGTACACCGGAGCAGAAGGAGAAGTTCCTCCGTCCGCTGATCTCCGGCCAGAAGATCGGTGCATTCGGTCTGACCGAGCCGAACGCTGGTACAGACTCCGCTGCACAGCAGACCATTGCAGAAAAGCAGGAGGACGGCTCCTACATCATCAATGGCTCCAAGGTATTCATCACCGCTGCAGGCTGTGCAGATACTTATGTCATCTTTGCTATGACCGACAAGACCAAGGGCAACAAGGGCATTTCTGCGTTCATCGTAGATAAGGACGATCCGGGCTTCTCCATTGGTAAGATCGAGCACAAGATGGGTATCCGTGGCTCCCAGACCGGCGAGCTGATCTTTGAGGATATGCGTCTGTCGGCTGACCGTCTGCTCGGTAAGGAGAACGGCGGCTTCAAGATCGCTATGACCACCCTCGACGGCGGCCGTATCGGTATCGCTGCACAGGCACTCGGCATTGCACAGGGTGCTCTCGACAAGGCTGTTGCTTACATGAAGGAGCGCGTACAGTTCGGTAAGCCGCTCTCCACCAAGCAGGGCCTGCAGTGGATGGTTGCAGATATGGCAACCGAGATCGAGGCAGCTCGTCTGCTCGTTCGCCGCGCTGCATTCAATAAGGATCATGGCATCCCCTATACAAAGGAAGCTGCAATGGCAAAGCTGTTCGCAGCAGAAGTTTCCATGAAGGTTACCACCCAGTGTGTACAGATCTTCGGTGGTTACGGCTATACGCGTGAGTATCCGGTTGAGCGCATGATGCGTGATGCAAAGATCACTGAGATCTACGAGGGTACTTCTCAGGTACAGCGTATGGTCATTTCCGGCCAGGTTATTGGCAGATAAATCAAGGGAGGAGTAACTTAATTATGAAAGCTATCGTTTGCGTAAAGCAGGTTCCCGATACCTCCGGTAAGGTTGCTGTCAATCCGGACGGCACTCTGAACCGTGCTTCTATGGCTACCATCATCAACCCAGATGACAAGAATGCAGTTGAGGCTGCTCTGCGACTCAAGGACGAGACCGGCTGTGAAGTCGTTGTTGTAACCATGGGTCCCCCACCGGCAG
>JARIAV010000004.1 GCA_029257685.1 Butyricicoccus sp. | reverse complement strand
TCCATCTTATCCAGCTTGGAGAACGCACTGTCCGAGTTTGTGCTGCTCAGTGTCGTGGCAACGCTCTGCTGTGCATCTGCCATGCGTGCGCGTGCGATCAGCATGTTTTGACGCATCCGCGCTTCCTCCAGCTTGTTTTTGAGCACCTCTACGCGGCTGCGCAGTTCTGCGGTCTGGGTGCTGATCTGGTCAAAGGAGGCCTGAAAGGTCTGGATATTCTGGTCAGCGGTGACTTTGTTTGCAAGCGCCTTGCGTGCAAGCTCCTGATTGCCTGCCTGAAGTGCCATTTTTGCCTTGGACTCCCAATCCTGAGAGGTGGCTTTGGCGTTTTCCAGCTGCTTTGCGGCCTGACGTTCACTTGCCATCGCCTGACCAAGTGCCTGAGTCGCTTCCTTGATCTGCTTTTCCATATCGATGATGACCTGCTTGACCATCTTTTCCGGATCTTCTGCACGATCGAGCATATCGTTTACATTGGCACGGAACAAATCGCCCATTCTTTCAAAAATCCCCATAACAGGAGCCTCCTTAAAGCTGTGGAAAGCAGTGGGCAAGGGGATCCCTGCAAGAGAACCGCTGTCCATTCTATTCCAATATTTGTGCTTATTATATAATATGTGGACGGAAAAAGCAAGATGACACCGACATTTTTCATGATTTCCGTCGAAATGGTGCAAAAAAACAGGCACTGTAAGGGATACAGCGCCTGTTCAGGTGCATGAGAGGGTCTGTCACATCCGATAACAGGGAGGATAGGACAGGGACGCTTAATAGCCGAGATCTTCGCCGACAAGTATGATCTCATAGTGAGACATCCGCATGGGAGGTGCCATCACGACGGTCATGGCACGGCAGATACGCTCCGGACTGCGGCAGTCATGGCATGTGCCATCGACCGCACAGGGCGTGCGCTTGTTGAGCCGCTTGGCGTTGCGTGGTGCTGCGATCTCACGCGCACGGCGCATGGCACTGTCCAGATCGGGGGTCAGCTTGTTGATGCCGCAGACCACATAGCAGGTATCGAAGCCGTAGACAGAGCCTGCGATCCGGTTGCATGCCCCGTCGATATTGACGATCTCACCGGTGGCAGAAACGGCATTGGCAGAGGTCAGGAACACATCGCCCGAGGTTATCATCGCATCGCCCTTCCAGTGCCAATGTGCATCGCTGTCCTGCCGGAGCAGTTCATAGACCCCCAGCGTATCCAGCGTGACAGAGCCGCCGAATGCGACCGTCTTTCCGTGGCATTGGCTCGCGATGTAGTCGGCAGCCTGTGCAGATGTTGCGCAGAAGGTGGAGGTGAAACCGTTCGCCTCGAATGCCTGCAATGCGGCATCCAGCTGTAAGCGGTCGAGCAGCTGGATCAGATCTTCCGGACGCTCGGCAAGATGTTCTGCACCTGCGGCAAGCAGGGACTCCCGATCCCGAAAGCCCCAGAGTGCGCCGATCGCAGTGACACCGGCGGCGTTGGCTGTCTGCATATCTACATCACTGTCCCCGATGTACAGCACTTCCTCCGCCGTGACCCCAAGTGCGCGCAGAAGCTGCTGGGTCGAGGTCGGATCGGGCTTGCGCGGCACACCCGGAAGCTCTCCGCGTGTCAGTGCCATCTGCCCTGGGAAATAGTGGGAAACCAGTCGATCGGCAGCCGCCTGATATTTGTTGGACAGGACTGCCATGCGCACACCGCGCGTGTGGAATGCCTCGATCACAGCAGGGATACCCTGATATGGGTGCGTGCGCTCTACAAGGTGCGCCTCATAGTGCGCCT
>JARIAV010000319.1 GCA_029257685.1 Butyricicoccus sp. | reverse complement strand
CAAGTAAAATTTCCCTGAAATACACAAACCCCCGATGCATCATACGGCGATGTATCGGGGGGAAAGCAATTTAGATATTGGGACGGCGGCGCGGATCGGGGCGGCGCTGTACATCAAAAGCCGGATTGTAGGCGTAGTAGTTCTTTGCATCCAGATTTTCCTGCAAGTCACGCAGCGCATCGCCGAAACGCTGGAAGTGTACGACCTCACGCTCTCGCAGGAACTTGATCGGATCGCGTACATCGGGGTCATCGATGAGGCGCAGGAGATTCTCGTATGTTGTGCGTGCTTTCTGCTCTGGTACAGCGCGCAGGACACAACATATAGAAGCCTGTTTACAAAGGAATGGATATCTTGTGCTTTTGTGGGTGTGATGTGATAAAGTTGATAGTAATATGATAAAAATATGCAAAAAAATAAAAAATAAAACCAAAATAAACTCAAAAGTTCACAATAAAGTGCGATCGATCATATTTTTGTGTTTTGCGGGGCGAAAATGGGCAAGATTTGGGAGAAATATGAAAAAGTTGTCAGTTGACGGCAGAAAAAAGATATGATATATTGAGTCGGAAAAACAAAACTTGCCAAAAATATATCCAAAATATACATGGCAACTGAGCGGAAACAAACCAGATCTTTTTGAAAAACACAAATCTGCCGCTGTTTGTTTTGCGAACATTCCGTGCAGCCCCATCCGTTAGGGGAGATGACGGCTGCCTGGAGGGTGTCGCCCGAGTTCGGTTAAAGATGAAAAGGAGAATTGAACATGGATTTCCATTTGAACCGTGAGCAGGACATGATCCGCCGCATGATGCACGATTTCACAGAGAATGAAGTCAAGCCCATTGCTGCTGAAACAGATGAGACCTGCACCTATCCCCGCGAGAACATTGAAAAGCTGTTCGATATGGGGGTTATGGGCATGATCGTACCCAGAGAATACGGCGGCGCAGGCGCAGACGACCTGTCCGGTGCGATCGCGATCGAAGAACTGTCCAAGCAGTGTGCCTCGACCGGTGATATCCTTGCAACCCATAACGGTCTCTGCTGCGGCCCGATCATGCAGCATGGGACAGAGGAGCAGAAGCAGAAGTATCTGCGTATGCTGACCACCGGACATAAGGTCGGTGCATTTGCTTTGACCGAACCGGATGCCGGTTCTGATGCGTCCAAGGGTACCTGTACGGCGGTCCTTGACGGTGACCATTATGTCCTCAACGGCTCTAAGATCTTCATTACCAACGGTTATGTGGCAGAAGTGTTTGTTGTGTTTGCAATGACCGATCCCTCCAAGGGAACAAAGGGGATCTCTGCCTTTATCGTGGAAAGTTCTTTCCCAGGCTTCTCTGTGGGCAAACATGAATCCAAGATGGGTCTGCATGGCTCCCCAACAGCAGAGATCGTTTTCACAGACTGCATCGTACCAAAGGAAAACATGCTGGGCAGAGAAGGCAAGGGCTTCAATATCGCAATGCAGACACTGGATGGCGGCCGTATCGGGATCGCGGCACAGGCGCTCGGCATCGCAGAGGGCGCAATGGAGGAGGCCATGAACTTCACCAACAGCCGTATCCAGTTCGGCAAGCCCATTTCAAAGTTCCAGAATACCCAGTTCAACTTTGCAGATATGCATGTTGCGATCGAAGCAGGCCGTCTGCTGACCTATAAGGCGGCTGTTAAAAAGACTGCTGGTGAAAAGTATACACTCGATGCGGCAACTGCCAAGCTGTTCACCTCGGAGGCAGCTATGGATATCACCACCAAGGCTGTACAGATGTGCGGCGGCTATGGATATACCAAGGATTATCCGGTTGAGCGCATGATGCGCGATGCGAAGATCACTGAGATCTATGAGGGTACCTCTGAGATCCAGCGCGTCGTGATCGCAGGCAATATCATGGGCCGATAAGAGACAGGAGGAGAATTATGAAAGCGATCGTTTGCGTAAAGCAGGTTCCCGATACATCCGGCAAGGTTGCTGTCAATCCGGACGGCACCCTGAACCGTGCTTCTATGGCTACCATCATCAACCCAGATGACAAGAATGCAGTTGAGGCTGCTCTGCGACTCAAGGACGAGACCGGCTGTGAAGTCGTTGTTGTAACCATGGGTCCCCCACCGGCAG
>JARIAV010000272.1 GCA_029257685.1 Butyricicoccus sp. | reverse complement strand
AAATGAAAATGAGAGAAGAAACGATCAAGGAAGGGGAAAACCAAATATGCAGAACAAAGCAAGAAGATGGCTTGCAGGCACACTGTCCGGAACCCTGCTGCTTGGCTGTATGCCAAGCGCGTTTGCGGCGGCAGAGCCAAAGCTGACCCATGAGACAGGCACAGCGTATGCTGCGGCAGAGGCACAGCTGCCATACCGCAATGTTTTGAGCAGCAAGACCAATCAGGAGAAGCTGGATGCACAAAAGACCTATGACAATGTGCTGGAACTGTATGAGTCTTACTTTCAGGACAGCGTGCGCTTTACCGAGGATGGCACACAGGCGAAGGTGACCGGAGAAGAATGGTTCAATGATATCGAAACGGTCGGCATCAACCGCGAACGCGCCAAGACCCAGTTCATTCCGTATGACGATGCAGAGAAGGCATTTACAGCGGAAAAGAGTGTGCTCGACAAGGTAGGTGCAGAGACTTCTGCATATTATAAGAAGCTCTCGGATACAGAGTGGGATTTTGCGCTGGTAGACAATCCGGAGGAAGCAAAGAAGAAGGACAAGGAATGGCTGTCCAAGGACTATTCCGGAACGGACTTCCAGAAGGAATATGTACCGGCATCGTGGCAGACCTACCGCAATGCGGATGGCACTTTCAAGTATGATGAGCCGATGTACACGAACCATGGGTTCCCGTGGCAGAAGAACATTCAGGAAGAGGATTACAAGACCCCGCAGGCACCGACCAAGAAAAATCCGGTGGGCTATTACCGGACGACCTTTACGCTCGATGACGGCTGGAAGGATCGCGAGACCTTCATTTCCCTGCAAAGCGTAGAGTCCGCATACTACCTGTATGTCAACGGCAAGCCTGTTGGATATTCGACCGACAGCTTTACTGCACATGATTTCAATATCACACCGTATTTGCAGGACGGAGAGAACACCATTGCGCTCAAGGTGTTCCGCTGGTCGATCGGAAGCTGGCTGGAAAATCAGGATTTCATCCGCCAGAGCGGTATCTATCGCGACGTATATCTGTACTCCAAGGGTGAGGCAGAGGTGCGCGATTACTTTGTAAAGACCGACTTCACCAATCAGCAGGATCTGGTGAACAGCGATGTCACCCTGAACGTGGAAACGACCCTGCGCGGACTCAAAAACACAGCAGATAAAAAGTATAAGGTCGCTGCAAGACTGCGCAGCAAGGACGGCAAGGAAGTGGCACATGCAGAGCCGCAGTCCGTGACCGTCAAGGCGGCTGGAACCACAGCGGAAGCCAAGCTGCGCGATGCAGGCACGACCATCACCAGCACCATGCAGGTCACAAATCCGGACAAGTGGTTCCCGGATACCCCGAACCTCTACTATCTGGAGATCGTTTTGCAGGATGAAAGCGGCAAGCCGATCGAGACGATCGTAGATCGCATCGGTTTCCGTGATCTGCGCAAGGTGGCAACAGATAAGAAGAACGAAAAGGGACAGTCGCTGGAGCAGCTCCAGATCAACGGAAAGCAGCTGGTGCTGCGCGGTGTCAACCGTCATGATACCGATCTGGAAAAGGGACATGCAGTTGGCTTCCAGAGCTATCTGACCGACCTGACCACCATGAAGCAGCATAACCTCAATGCCATCCGTACCTCACATTATCCGAACGATGCAGCAATGTATGATCTGGCAGACGAGCTGGGACTGTATATCTGCATGGATGCAAACATTGAGAGCCACCGTGCAGCTTTCACGGGCGCGTGTGTTCCGACAGGGCCCAAGGAGAACGGCGAATATAAAGAGTGGGTCGCTCCTGTCCTCGATCGCAATGCAAACATGATCGAGCACTACAAGAACAACCCCTCCGTTGTGATCTGGTCCTCGAACAATGAGGCACAGTATGTAAAGGTGCCGTATAACAGCCATTCCTGCTTCTGGGTGGCTTCCATGTATGCGCTCAGACGTGATCCGTCCCGCTTCCGAAAGAGCGAGCGTGCTTCTGCATATCAGGAGCAGGTGCAGGCGGGCGATCCGTGGTCGCTGGAATCCCGCGTGCAGAACATCGTTGACCTGCACAGCACCCAGTATGCCCTGCCGGGCGGCGTGAATGCCTATAACGATGTACAGCCCTATGTCCATTCGGAGTACGATCACGCGATGGGACAGTCCTACGGCAATGCAAAGGAGCATTGGGAAGTGATCCGTGACCGTGATAACATCAACGGCGGCTTCATTTGGGATTATATCGATCAGTCCATCCGTACCGTCAATAAGGATGATAAATCTGATGAATTCTGGGGTTACGGCGGCGACTGGATCGACAAGGACTACAATGATAATGCATTCTGTGCAAACGGTCTGGCATATGCCGATCATACGCCAAGCCCGAAGCTCAAGGAGGCAAAGAAGGTACATCAGCAGGTGAACTTCTATCTGGACAAGACAGAGGTTGCATCGACCGATAAGCTCACGGTCAAGATGGTCAATGAGTATGAAAATACGCCAATGAGTGCGTTCGATGTCACATGGTCGATCTATCGCGACAATGACAGGGATCAGGCACTGGCAACGCAGCCGGTAATGAGCGGCCTTGGCGCGATGCAGGGGCAGTCCATCAACAAGAACTTTGAGGACATCACCATCGATCTGGCAAGTGTACTGCCAAACTTCAAGCCGGTTGCAGGTGAGGATTATTTCCTTGATTTCAGCGTAAAGCGCAAGGAAGATGCGAACTGGGGCGCAAAGGCAGGCTTTGAGGTTGCGCATGAGCAGTTCGAGCTGCACTTCACCCAGCAGGCAGAGCAGCCGCGCATGAATACGGAGAATGTGCCGGCATTTGAAAGCATGACCGAAAAGGGCGATCAGCTCGTTCTGACAGGTACGACCGACCAGAAGCAGAAGTTTGAGATCACGCTCGATCAGAAGAAGGGCACCATCGCTTCCTACAAGCTCGATGGCAATGTCGTTCTGACAGCAGGTCCGGAGCAGAGCATCTACCGTGCACAGACCTACAACGACACCACCGCGTACTGGGAGGAAAAGAGCCAGAATGCGGGCGCGCCGGAAAACCTCAGTGCGGTCGAGGTCAAGCTGGACAAGGATTCTGCAAAGAACAAGGTCACCCTGTCTCTTGCAGGCAATATGCAGGTCGATGCTTCCATGAAGATGGAATATGAGATCTACGGCAACGGTGAGATCATCGTACACGATGCATTCTCTCCAAAGAGCGATTTTGCCAAGGAGGGCGGTCTGGCAAAGGTCGGCTCCCGCATGATCGTAAGCAGTGCGTATGATAACTTCAAGTACTATGGACGCGGCCCGTGGGATACCTATGTAGACCGTGAAAGCGCAGCACGGATCGCCGTTTATGGGAACAAGACGGCGGACAGCTTCGACCATAAGATGATGAAGCCGCAGGAGAACGGCAACCATACCGATGTACGCTGGACCTCTCTGACCGATGACAAGGGAACCGGTCTGCTCGTTTCTGCGGATGGAACGATCGAGACCTCTGCCCTGCCGTACACCGCGGAAGAGCTCAACAGCAAGAACTATGACAGCGCGGAATACAGACATCCGAACAAGGTGCCGATGCGCAAGGATAGCGTCGTTTGGAGCATCGACTATAAGCAGCGCGGCGTTTCCGATACCGCATTCATGGGACATACCCCGCTGGACGGCTATCAGGTCCCGACTACACAGGATTACAGCTATTCTTACCGCATCACACCGATCACGGCACAGAGCGATGTGTTCAAGATCAGCAATGAAAAGTTTGCCGCAGATAAGGCAGGGGATACGGCACAGAAGCCGTCTGCCGATCAGAAAAAGACCATGCGGACCATTTCGTTCCGTACTGATGGCGGCACCGAGATCAAGGAGATGCAGCTTGCGGATGGCACACTGCTGAAAGAAAAGGAGATCACCCAGCCGACCAAGGAGGGCTATACCTTTGCCGGTTGGTGGAACTATAACTTCACACAGGCATTTGACTTCAATCAGCCCATCGCGCAGGACACCACGCTGTATGC
>JARIAV010000241.1 GCA_029257685.1 Butyricicoccus sp. | reverse complement strand
CGGGGAGAAACGGGAAAAACAGCGGCTGCATAGCATGGTATAGAACGCTGCCTTGGGAAAGGAGGGAGATCCGATGAAAGAGCGTTTGGCAAAGCTGCTCGATGTCAAGAGCATCGTGACCTTTGCGCTGGTATCCGTTGTCTGTATTCAGGCGATCCGGCAGAATGTACGCATGCCGCCTGAGTTTGTCGCCTCTACAGTGACGGCGATCATTACCTATTATTTTACCAGAAAGGATGAAGGGAAGTGACGATCCAAAAGAAACGCTGCAACCGCGCAAACTATGGGGGAAAGCGCAGGCAAACACGGTATATCGTCGTACATTATACCGCGAACCGTGGGGATACTGCGAAAAACAACGTCGATTACTTTGCACGCGAGGTCGTGCGGACTTCTGCCCATTTTTTTGTGGATGAAAATGCGGTCTGGGCGAGTGTACCGGAAAATTATGTGGCATGGCATTGCGGTGCAAAGCGGTATCGGCACCCCAAATGCCGCAATGCAAACAGCATTGGGGTAGAGATCTGCATGAATGACCGCGCCGGAAATCTACGGACGGGAAGCATAGAGCAGGCGGCGCAGCTCGTGCGTCTGTTGATGAAACGCTATCAGATCCCTGTGGAGCGTGTCATCCGTCACCATGATGTGACAGGGAAGCTGTGCCCTGCACCGATGGTACAGGACGATGCATTGTGGCGTGCCTTTCGGGAACGATTGGAGGAGGAAATAAGCGTGAGATACAAATATTATGAAGATATGCCTGCATGGGCAAAGCCCACGATATCAAAGCTGGTGAAAAAAGGGTTCCTCAAGGGAGAGGGAGACGGGGTGCTGAATCTGTCTGAGGAGGCGCTCAAGGTACTCGTTGTCAATGACCGCGCAGGCTGCTATGACGCGTAGAAAAAATCCGGCTGAAAAATGAAAAATATGCTTGACTTCTGTAACACAGTGCGGTATAATAAACATCGTCAGCTACGGCAGACAGCAAAAAGATACAGCCGGATTGTGTAATGGTAGCACGACAGACTCTGACTCTGTTTGTCTGGGTTCGAATCCTTGTCCGGCTGCCACCAGACCACTGAGTTTCTGCTCGGTGGTCTTTCTCTTTTGACCAAAATTGACAGCCAAGATATGTAAAATTTGACCATTTCACGGCTGGAAATCTTGGGCGAGAGCCGATATAATAGAAGCTGTTGAAAAATTTGAAGTAAGCCCATATTCAGGAGGCATTATGGTTAGAAACGATTTAAGAAATATCGCAATCATCGCACACGTTGACCACGGCAAGACAACGCTGGTCGATCAGATGCTCAAGCAGGCAGGCACATTCCGCGAGAATCAGGTCGTGGAGGAGCGTGTCATGGACTCCAACGCCATCGAGCGTGAGCGCGGCATCACCATTCTGGCAAAGAATACATCTGTACGCTATAAGGATACCAAGATCAATATCGTGGATACCCCAGGGCATGCGGATTTCTCCGGTGAGGTCGAGCGTATCCTCAAGATGGTAGACGGTGTCATCCTGCTCGTAGACTCCGCAGAAGGCCCGATGCCGCAGACCCGTTTCGTGCTCCAGAAGGCCCTCGAGTTCGGTCATAAGATCATCATTGTCATCAACAAGATCGACCGTCCGGATGCACGCCTCAATGAGGTCGGCGACGAGGTGCTGGAGCTGCTGCTCAATCTCGACGCAAACGATGAACAGCTGGACAGCCCGATCATCTACTGCTCTGGGCGTGATGGTACGGCTTCCATGTCTCCGAACGTACCGGGTGAAGATCTGATCCCGCTGTTCGATCAGATCCTGGATCATATCCCTGCTCCGGAAGTCGATATGGAAGGCGACATGCAGATGCTGGTTTCCTCCATCGACTACAATGAGTATGTGGGTCGTATCGGTATCGGACGCATCGAGCGCGGCAGCATGAAGGTTGGACAGCCTGTGACCGTTGCCGATTACCACGATCGCGTCAAGCCCTATAACGGCAAGATCGTGACCCTGTACACCATCGAGGGTCTGGCGCGTACACCGGTCGATTCCTGTACTGCCGGTGATATCGTGTGCTTCTCCGGCATCGAGAATATCACCATCGGTGAGACCCTGTGTGCACAGAGCAATGTAGAGCCGCTGCCATTTGTTAAGATCTCCGAGCCGACCGTTGAGATGTTCTTCATGGTCAATGACAGCCCGTTTGCCGGTAAGGACGGAAAGTTCGTGACCTCCCGTCACCTGCGCGAGCGTCTGTTCCGTGAGCTGCTCAAGGACGTTTCCCTGCGTGTCAGCGAGACGGATACGACCGATGCGTTCCGCGTATCCGGTCGTGGTGAGATGCACCTGTCCATTCTGATCGAGAACCTGCGCCGTGAGGGCTATGAGTTTCAGGTCGGCGCACCGAAGGCTCTCATGAAGGAGATCGACGGTGTCAAGTGCGAGCCGATCGAGCGTATGATCGCAGACGTGCCGCAGGATGCACTGGGTTCGGTCATGGAGAAGATGGGCGCGCGTAAGGGCGAGCTTGTGACCATGAATCCGAAGGGCGACCGGATGCGCGTGGAATTCTTGGTTCCGGCGCGTGGTCTGTTCGGCTACCGCAACGAGTTCCTGACCGATACCAAGGGTGAGGGTGTGCTTTCCTCCGTGTTCCATTCCTATCAGCCGTATAAGGGTGAGATCCAGAAGCGCAGTCAGGGCAGTCTGATCGCATTTGAGACCGGTGAGGCAATCACCTACGGTCTGTACAATGCACAGGAGCGCGGCACACTGTTCATCGGCGCCGGCACGCCGGTCTATGAGGGCATGGTCGTTGGTTGCACACCGAAGAGCGAGGATATCTCGGTCAATGTCTGCAAGAAGAAGCAGCTGACCAACACCCGTGCATCCGGTTCCGATGATGCGCTGCGTCTGGTTCCGCCGCGTCAGATGTCCATCGAGGCAGCACTCGAGTTCCTTGCAGATGATGAGCTGCTTGAAGTGACCCCGAACAACCTGCGTATCCGCAAGAAGATCCTGTCCAATCAGCTTCGTATGAAGAAGAATCACGGCTAAGTTTTTCTTGCAAATTTCCATCAGATAGGATATCATGGTGTTGTTCTTATGATAATCTGATGATAGA
>JARIAV010000213.1 GCA_029257685.1 Butyricicoccus sp. | reverse complement strand
CGGTGCGACTGTGACATAGGTATGATCTTTGGGGATGGAAAGCACACGCCGCGTTTCCAAAGTACCTTGCCGGATCCGTTCCTTGCCGTGGAAGTTGGAGGGGACTTCCTGTTTCCATTCGTATCCGATCCCATTGGTAGCCCGATAGGTCAGGATGTATACCGTGCGCGTGGTATCGCGTGTGCTGCGCGAATGACGGGAGCGGACGGCTTTGACCTCGACCTGTGTAGGAAACACCTGATGGGGCGCAAACTCCATGACACCTTCGTCGACATAATCACTGGCAGCGTGCAGCGTGGGCAGAGCCTTCAGAGACACGAATACACCGGCAAACGAGAGGATCAGCAGGAAGATAAAAAACAGACCTTTATTTTTGAACACGAAAAATCCTCCAATTTCAGCAATACACAGGTATTGCATTTCTTTTTTATAGTATAGCATGGAACTGCAAACACGACTATTCTTTTTTATAAAAGCAGGCAGCCCATGAAAAATCATGGGCTGCCCACTCTCAAGATATATGGTTTTGAACTCAGTTGCAGCCGCAGGTGTTGCCGCCACAGGTGTTGCCGCCGCAGGAATTGCCGCCACAGGTGTTGCCGCCACAGGTATTGCTGCCGCAGCTATTGCCGCGATTTGTGTTGGCTCCGCCGGTGCAGCCGCAAGAGCCGCCCTGCTGTGCGCGCACAGCCTGTGCAGCTGCTGCATTGCACTGCTGGATGCGCTCACGGTAGTCATGCTCCTTGTAAGGTGGGAAGAATTCCTCCACAGGGAAGGCAAAGCGGGAGAAGACCTCGCAGGGATCCTCGCTGGTGTCGCCGCCGATACCGGTGTCACAGCAGTCCTTCTGCGGCATGCAGACATCGAATGCAGGCATGAGCAGCTGGATATCGCGCTCGAGCTTGATGATGGAGAACTGACCGATGGTGACAACGAGCTGGTTGCTGGTGGAATCGAGGGCAAGATCCTGACCGCCGAAGCAGCCGCAGATCGCACGCGGGACTTCTCTCAGCTCACAACAGCAGCCGCAGTTGCACGGCTGGGACGGATAAACGACGCGTGCGTCGAGCAGGATGGCATCGACCGCCTCCAGCACAGCGGTTGGGCGGTTGGAGCGTTCTGCCAGCTGGGGATCCATCTGGTTCTGAGAGAAGCGGGACGAGAAGATCCGCACGCCGCCCTCGCTGCCAAACAGGATGCAGCGCTTGTCATAGATGGACAGACCTTCGAGGATACGCGGATGCCCCACACCGGTGCAGGCCTCTACGGATACCTTGTAGTAGAAGCGGATATCCACGCTGTAGAAGCCGCGGCGGAATGCGACTGGCTCGACGTCCATCACAGCGGTCAGCAGCTCAGCGGAACGCGGCTTGACGCTTACCGCATTGCCATCGATGAAGCACTGATCTTCGATGGGCAGATAGACGCGCAGATCGCGCATGCAATCGCGGCTGCGGCACTGGTCATACACCTTTTTGGTATGTACACATACCGCTTCACGGAAACCAGCTGCACCATTGACTGGACCCGGACACATTTTTTCAGCCATAAGAAAAACCTCCGTATAGAATTGATATAGAAGGAAAACCTTCTACTTCAAGCTATGCGGAGGTTCGGGATGCGGTTACAGATTTTCGAGGAAGATGCGCATACGGCGGCAGGCCTCGCGCAGATGCTGCATGGAATAGGAGTAGGAGATGCGCACATGCCCTTCACCGCTTGCGCCAAAGGCGTTTCCGGGGATGACGGCGACATGCTGCTCCTGAAGCAGACGATTGCAAAATTCCTCTGAGCTCAGACCGGTGGAGCGGATGGAGGGGAAGACATAGAACGCACCATGTGGTTCAAAGCAGTCCAGCCCCATACTGCGCAGCTCACTGACGAGAAAGCGGCGGCGGATATCATACTGACTGCGCATGTGGATGATATCGTCATCTCCCGTGCGGATGGCTTCGATGCCGGCGAACTGTGCGGTCGTGGGGGCACACATGATGCCGAACTGGTGGATCTTGCAGATGGGCTGCATGAGCTCACGCGGCCCCATTGCCCAGCCGAGACGCCAGCCGGTCATGGCGTAGGACTTGGAAAAGCCGTCGATGACGATGGTGCGCTCCTGCATGCCGTCGATCTGGGCAAAGCTGACATGCTCGCCCTGATAGGTCAGCATACAGTAGATCTCGTCTGAAATGACCACGATGTTCGTGTCGCGGAGGATATCGGCGATGGCTTCCAGTTCCTGCCGGTTCATGATCGCACCGGTGGGGTTGTTGGGATAGGGCAGGATCAGCACCTTGGTTTTGGGGGTGATCGCAGCGCGCAGACGTTCGGGCGTGAGCTTGAAACCCTCCTCGGCAACGGTCGGGATGGCGACAGGCACGCCGCCTGCCATGGTGGTCAAAGGCTCGTAGCACACGAAGCAGGGCTCTGGGATCAGCACCTCGTCCCCGATGGAGATAAAGGCGCGCAGGGCGTTGTCGATGGCTTCACTGCCGCCAACGGTGACAAGGATCTCGTCCTGCGGATCATAGAACAGATCGTAGCGGCGCAGGGCAAGACCGGCGATCTCGTCGCGCAGCTGCTGGAGTCCCCAGTTGGATGTATAGAAGGTGCGTCCTTTTTCCAGAGAGGTGATGCCGGCGCGGCGTACCTGCCAAGGGGTCTCGAAATCAGGTTCTCCCACGCCAAGGGAGATGACGTCCTGCATGGTCGAGGCAAGGTCGAAGAACTTGCGGATACCGGAGGGCTTGACGGACTGGACGCGCTCGGATAAGATATTTGCGTAATCAACCATGGTTACATCATGACCTCCCGATCATCGGAATCATCGGGGTTGAAGGTGACACCCTGTTCTTTGTATTTTTTGAGGATGAAGTGCGTGCCTGTGGAAAGGACGTTCTCCATCGGTGCAAGCTGCTCGGAGACGAAACGGGCAACGTCGCGCATGGTGCGGCCGGAGATGATGACGGTGAGGTCGAAGCCGCCGGACATCAGATACACGCTCTCCACCTGATGATGGGAATAGATCTGTCGTGCGATCTCGTCGAAGCCCATGCCCTTCTGTGGGGTGATCTTGACCTCGATGAGTGCAGTCACCTGCTCGCGGTCGGTCTTGTCCCAGTCGATGAGGGTCTTATAGCCCAGAATGGTGCCGTCCTTTTCCATTTCGCGGAGCAATGCTTCCAGTTCGGGCAGCTCCATCTGTACCATGTCGGCAAGCTGTGCAGGGGTCAGGCGGGCATCCTGTTCCAATATGGTCAAAATTTTTTCTTTTACATGCATGATTTTGTTCCTCCCAGTCAAATCAATATAGGAAGTGTTGACTAAATCCTATTATACCGCAAATGCAGGGGAAAGTGAACCGAGGATTTGTAAATTCTGTTGCCTTTCTGGGAAAAACAGGATAAAATAAGAGAAGCAGAGAAAAGGAGCAAAGAATGGGATTTAAAGGATTTTCCCCACAGGGGATCGACTTGCTGGCAGAGAACCGGCTGATGAATTCCGCTGCGTTTTACGAGGCGCACAAGGCACAGATCAAGGAGCTGGCAGTCATGCCGTTCTATGCACTGTGTCAGGAGATCGCGGAGGATATGCTGCGGATCGATCCGGATTTTGTGGTCGTACCGTCGCGTATGGTCTCGCGCGTGCGGCGCGATACGCGGTTTAGCAGGGATAAGACCCTGTACCGCGCGAACCTGTGGATCTATTTCAGGCGACAGCGCGAGCGGTTCGAGGACGTGCCGTTTTATTATATGGAGATCGGGCCGGAATTTTGGAGATATGGCTGCTGGGGCGGCTTTGGACGCGGTGAGATGGAGCAGGCACGGCACATGATCCGCGCAGGGGATGCAAATTTCCGTGCGGCGTTCGAGGCGGTGCAGCGCGTGCCCGAGATGGAACTGCATGGGGAGCTGTATAAGCGTCCCAAATGTCCGGAGCTTTCCGAAGCATATCAGGCATGGGCGGATCGAAAATATATGGGCGTCGATTTTACGGAGACCGAGAATTTTGCGCCTGCATTCGATGGCAGCTTTGTACCGGAAATGCTGCGGCGGTTTCAGACGCTGGAGCCGTTTTATCACTTTTTATGCACGATTCGCGCGCGTGCAAAGAAGGAACAGGAGGGATATCGGTGAGATATGCTGCGATGGATTTCGAGACGGGCAATGGCTGTTACACCAGCGCATGCTCGATCGGTCTGTCCTATTATGAAGATGATACACGCGTTGGCTCGGAAAGCTTTCTCATCCGTCCGCCCGATGAGGTGGGGAAGTTTCATTGGTATAATGTCAAGATCCATGGCATCAAGCGAAGCATGGTAAAGGATGCCCCGACCTTTGACGTGGTGTGGGAGAAAATCCGAGAGCGGATAGAGGGCAGCGTGCTGGTCTGCCACAATGCAGGCTTTGATACCGAGGTACTGTGCCGGTGTCTGGAATTTTACCATGTGCCGCTGCCGACCTGCCGCTATATTTGTACGGTCGAGGTCTCCAAAAAGGTATGGCCGGAGCTGGAAAATCATAAACTGAATACGGTGGCAGAGGCGTTGGGCATTGCGCTCAATCATCATGATGCGGCATCGGATGCCCATGCATCCGGCGAGATCCTGCAATGCGCCATGCGGAAGCTGGGATGCAGCGATGTATATGCGCTTGCCCACAAGCTGGGGATGCAGCTGGGAACGATCACGCCGGAGGGACGGCGCAGCGGCGCGGCATCCAAACAGGTTGCAAGGAAAAAAAGCGGTGAGCCGTCCAAGACCGGACGGGGAAGCCCTGCAAAAAATATAGAAAAGAGAGGAAAAGAGCAATGAAACAGAACTGTGAAATTTTTGACTGCGGTGTGGAGGCAAAGGATCGTCTGGTGCTCTGTGCACGGTACAGCATGGCAAAGATCAAGTCCTTTGAAATGTGGGAGTTCGGCTTATTCAAGCTGTGCCTTGTCTGCCTTGGCGCATGGCTGGCGACCGCGTTTTCCAAGACCATGAAGAAATTCAAACATGTGTTTTTCTTCACCTTTTTGCTGTCTGCTGTCTATTTTATCTGGCGCGTCTTCTTTGACGGTGAAGAATAACCATCTCTCGGAGGGAAAATACGATATTTTATGAAGAATCCATTCCATAACCGCTATTTGCGCATTGCAGTATCCGCGTGGCTCGTTATTGCAATGAGTATCCTGTGCTTCTTTGCGTTCTATAAGATGAATACCATCGTCGGGGTCGCAAAGAACATATCCGCGATCCTGCGCCCCTTTACCTTTGGCTTTGTGGTGGCGTACCTGCTGCTTCCCATCTTCAATGGCATGGTCAAGCATGGAGAACCGCTCCTGCTGCGCGTGGTGCGCAATCGGGAAAAAGCAAAGAGCATCAACCGTCTGGTTTGCAGTCTGCTGAGTGTGACCTTTTTCCTGTTCATGGTGGGCGGACTGATTTCCATGGTGCTGCCGCAGCTGGCAGAGAGTATCATGGGACTCATTGAAAAGATGCCTGCATATCTCCAGCAGTCGGAAATGTGGCTGACCAATCTGTTCTCCAACAATCCGGTTCTAGAGGAGAATTTGCAGCAGCTCTATGCAGCGGCGTCTGATACCATGCTCAGCTGGGCGAACCAGCAGCTGGTGCCACAACTGATCGAGGTCATGAAGGGCAATCTGGTCGGCGGCTTTGTGTCCAATGCTCTGAGCTTTATGAAAACGGTGCTGGTCGGCTTTATCAGTGCGGTGTATATGCTCAATAGCAAGCACACCTTTGCAGCACAGGCAAAGAAGCTCGTTTACAGCATGTTCAAAACGGATACCGCCAATGCGGTCGTGGAAAATTTCCGCTTTGTACACAAGGTATTCGGCGGATTCATCACAGGTAAGCTGTTGGATTCTTTGATTATCGGTCTGATCACGTTTGTTGCGATGACGGTGCTCAAGATGCCATATATCATGCTGATCAGCGTTATCATCGGCGTAACGAACATCATTCCGTTCTTTGGCCCGTTCATCGGCGCGATCCCAAGCACCATCCTGATCTTTCTGGTCAGCCCGATCCAAGCGGTCTATTTTGTGATCTTCATCCTGATCCTCCAGCAGTTTGACGGAAACATTCTGGGGCCCAAGATTTTGGGCGACTCCACAGGGCTTGCGAGCTTTTGGGTCATGTTTGCGATCCTGCTGTTTGGCGGCTTGTTTGGATTTGTGGGAATGGTCGTGGGTGTGCCGCTGTTTGCGGTCATTTACAGCGCGATTTCCGGTCTGGTCAATCGCTCCCTGCGCAATAAGGAGATTTCAACGGTGACGGCAGATTATATCCGGCTCGATCATATCGATGCAGAGAGCAAGGAGATGATCCCGCTCACCGCACAGACGGCACCGCCGACGGCGATCAAGCTCGAGCGTTTCAAGCGTCGCAAGCCGGAAGAGAAACCGGAAAAGAGCGCAGCTTCCAAAGCACAAACAAAGAAATGATAAAAAATGGCATGGGTTTCCATGCCATTTTTTACTGCCTGATCGCGTTGGTTTTGGACTTTTCGGAAAGAAAAAGTGTGTCTCCGATGGATCGGGGACACACGAAAAAACACAGAAAATTACTTGAGTGCAGCGGTGATGATCGCCATCTTGTAAACTTCTTCCTCGTTGCAGCCACGGGACAGGTCGTTGATCGGCGCGTTGAGACCCTGAAGGATCGGGCCGAACGCCTCGAAGCCGCCCAGACGCTGTGCGATCTTGTAGCCGATGTTGCCAGCGTTGATGTCCGGGAAGATGAAGGTGTTTGCGTGGCCAGCGACCGGAGAGCCCTTGCACTTGGTTGCAGCAACGACCGGAGAGAATGCAGCGTCAAACTGCAATTCGCCATCTACTGCGAGCTGGGGAGCTGCTTCCTTGACCTTTGCGGTCGCGTTGCGTACCATATCAACGGAGTCGCCCTTGCCGGAGCCGAGGGTGGAGTAGGACAGCATTGCAACGCGCGGATCGATGCCGAAGATCTCAGCGGTGCGTGCGGTTTCGATCGCGATCTCAACGAGGTCGTCCTCGCTTGGGGTGATGTTGATCGCGCAGTCACCCATGACATACTTTTCCTCGCCCTCTGCGGTCTCGCGGTGGAGAACGAAGCAGGAGGAAACGATCTTGCTGCCCGGCTTGGTCTTGATGATCTGGAGAGCGGGACGAACGGTATCAGCGGTGGAGTAGGTTGCACCGCCGAGGAGAGCATCAGCCTTGCCCATCTTGACGAGCATGGTGCCGAAGTAGTTGCCCTTGGAGAGTGCCTTGCGGCAGTCTTCCTCGCTCATTTTACCCTTACGCAGCTCGACCATCATCTGTACCATGGCGTCCATTTCGGAGTAGGTGAGGGGGTCGATGATCTCGATGCCATCGATGTCGAAGGAACCGGCAGCAGCGGCAGCCTTGACTTCTTCTACGTTGCCGATGAGGATGGGGGTCAGGATGCCCTCCTTTTTGAGGCGAGCGGATGCGCCGAGGATACGCGGGTCGGGGCCTTCGGTGAAGACGATGGAGCGCGGATCTGCTTTCAGAGTAGCGATGAGATTTTCTAACATAATGTAATGACCTCCTAGAGTCAGAATGAATTCGTTACTGTTATTATACACTAACTTACCCATAAAACACAAGGACTATGGGCAAAAGTTCACGGGGGAATATGATCTCCTTCAAAGCAAAGGGAATGTTTTTGGAAAACCGCAGGTTTTTCATTCCTTATATTCTTAGTTTACTTTCAAGTAAAGAGAAGGTTTTTTGGGAAATCCGTTCGGTTTTCCTTGCTGCAAAATAGGCTTGCTTCAAAGCAAGGGGAGAAGTGTCGCGGCCGCGCGACGGCGGCATAAGGACTATAACCTTGCGGTTCTTGTCCTTATGAATCCAACACTCCCTGTCCATCAGGTTTGCTTATCTGCCGCCGAAAGGGTGTGAAAGTATGACCTCCGCCACAGGCGGGATTTTCGCGGTCGGTTCGCTTCTGTGGCAATGCCCCAAGGGTGTGAAAGTATGAGCTCCGCCACAGGGCGGGTTTTATTCAGCCCTTTTTGGTGCTGGTTGTTCATGCAATCGTATCGGTTGTTTCTATAAACTATAATCAGGTACAGAGAT
>JARIAV010000299.1 GCA_029257685.1 Butyricicoccus sp. | reverse complement strand
CGGGACGCTCCGATTATCCCAACCAGATCAACAATGTACTCGCGTTTCCGGGGATCTTCCGCGGTGCGCTCGATGTACGCGCCTCGGATATCAATGCGCAGATGAATATGGCGGCAGCCTATGCGATTGCAAACGTCATTTCGGATGAAGAACTGCGAGAAGATTACATCATGCCGGCGGCGTTTGACGAGCGGGTGACAAAGGCGGTCGCAAAGGCGGTCGCGCAGGCGGCGATCGATACGGGCGTTGCACAAATATAAATAAATCCCCCAAAAAATAACAAAAAGTTTGGTCAACTTTGCCACGTTTGTGTTGACTTTTGCGGTGGGGTCTTGTACAATAAACAAAGAAAGAGATGGCGCTGTCTGGTGAAAAGATGGCGATTTCCAATTTCCATTATGGAGGTATGAAAATATGTTAGATCCCAAGAAAGTAAAACTCGGTATGTGCCCGATTGGCTGGTCCAACGATGATATGTGGGATCTCGGCGACGAGAACACCTTCCAGCAGTGTGTTTCCGAAATGGCACTGGCTGGCTTTACCGGCTCTGAGGTGGGTCACAAGTACCCGACCGATGTCAAGGTCCTCAAGCACATGCTCGATGTGCGTGGCATGACCATTGCATCCAAGTGGTTCTCCTCTTTCCTTGTAGATAAGGCTTATGAGGAAGTAGAAGCGGAGTTTATTAAGGAACTGGAATACCTGTCTGCTGTTGGCGCAACTGCGATCAACATTTCCGAGCAGTCCGGCTCTATTCAGGGCATGCTGGACAAGCGCGTTCTGAAGGACAAGCGCATCCTGAACGATGAGGAGTGGGCACGTCTGTGCGAGGGACTCAACAAGCTGGGCAAGCTGTCTCTGGAGAAGTACGGCATCCGTTCCTGCTTCCATCATCACATGGGCACTGTGGTACAGACCGTTGAGGAGACCACACGTCTGATGGAGAACACCGATCCGAAGTATGTATTCCTGTGCTTCGATACCGGTCACTTTACTTTCGCTGGTGAGGATCCGGTTGCAATGCTCGGCAAGTTTGCTGACCGTGTGGGACATGTACATCTGAAGAATATGCGTATGCCGATCGTTGAGAAGGTAAAGGCTGAGGACTGGTCTTTCCTGAAGGCGGTTCGTGAGGGTGCGTTTACGGTACCGGGCGATCCGGATGGCTGCGTACAGTTTGATGATGTATTCGATCTGCTGGACAAGGCTGGATATGAAGGCTGGATCATGGTTGAGGCAGAGCAGGATCCTGCAAAGGCAAATCCGTTTGAATATGCAAAGATGGCGCGTGCTTACATCAAGGAGCATACCGGTCTTTAAGTTTCATACGATATCCGTATATTTAAGAGAGCTGGCGTTATGTCAGCTCTTTTTTCTTTTCTGCGAAAAGGATTTGCTTTGGAAAGCAAGGCGAGGCTTTTGGAAATCCGTTGGGTTTTGCTTTCTGCTAAAAAGATTTGCTTCAAAGCAAAGGGAGAAGTGTCGCGGCCGCGCGACGGCGGGTGAAATCTATGCTCGCACATACTGCGGAGCGTTTGGAAATCCGTCGGGTTTTCATTTCTGCAAAATAGGCTTGCTTCAAAGCAAGGGGGAGAAGTGTCGCGGCCGCGCGACGGCGGCATAAGGGCTATAACCTTACGGTTCTTGCCCTTATGAATCCCACACTCCCTTCCATCAGATAGACAATGGCAATGCCCCAAGGGTGGGAATGTATGAACTCCGCCGCAGGGCGGGTTTTATCGAGCCTTGTTTGGTGCTTGCTGTTTCTGTAATTATAAAACCTGTTTCTGCGCTGTTTGCACATACAGGACTGGAAACCTTCTTTGCGTTTTCGCAGGAAGGTTTTCGTTGTTTTATGGGATCTGCCGCGTTGCCGCATCTGGAACGAGCCGACCAGTGTGCGCACTGGTCGGACTGTTCCAATGCTGCGGATTCTT
>JARIAV010000075.1 GCA_029257685.1 Butyricicoccus sp. | reverse complement strand
GGATAGGGAGAGAAAATTTATCATAATATGTCTGTTTTCTATAGACAAAAGGACAGTTATGAAGTAAAATAATAAGAGATTACCAGATAATATGTCACATCATGTCATCGCCGCAGGGAAATCAGATACGCCTCCCGATACCGCATGCTGTCCCATATTTTTTATATAGCCTTTTATAGAAAGCAGCGTTGCTTTCCGGGCTTTCATATCAGTGATTGGCAGAATATTTTCGGATGTTCTTTTTTTAACGATTCAGCGCATATTTTTGCGTATATTTCCAAGATCGGGAACCAAAAGGAGGTTTTTCAAGTGTCTTTTCTTACATCGAATACCATGCTGCTTACCCAGAAATCCATGGATTATCTTTGGAAAAAACAGAGTGTGATCGCAGACAATGTCACCAATGCAGAGACACCAGGGTACAAGGCAAAGTATGTCACATTTGAACAGGAGCTGCGCGACAGACTGCAGAAGGCAAGCGAACACGGGCAGGAGGGTATGCGTACTGCAATGCGTGAAGGCATCTTAGGCAGCCGTGTTGAGACCCATCGCGCAGAGAATGAAACAGCACGCATGGATGGCAATGGCGTGAATGTTACAGAACAAAATATTGAACTGGCCCGCACATATATTCAGTATCAGCTGACAACACGCGCATTTGCAGAAGAAATGACTCGATTGCGTGCAGCGATCCGTGGTTGATTTGTGTGGTTATTTTTGATTTCGGAGGAAAATGGATATGGCATTCTTAAGTTCTATGAACATTGTCGGTTCCGGCCTGACTGCGCAGCAGCTCCGTTTGGACGTGATCTCTGAGAACGTGACCAATATGCATATCACACGCACCGAAAACGGCGGACCATATCGCCGGAAGATGGTCGTGTTTGAGGAGCAGGGCGGTCGGCAGACGTTTCAGGAGGCACTCGCGCGTGCTCTCGGACGGGAACAGACACCGAACAACAACGAAGGCGGCGTAAAGGTCACTCGTATTATGGAAGATCCCAGTGATTTCAAACAGATCTATGATCCTACACATCCGGATGCAGACGCAAATGGTTATGTGCAGCTGCCAAACGTGGATCTCGTAAAGGAAACCGTCGATGCGATGGCTGCACAGCAGGAATACACTGCAAACGTTACGGTGTTCAATGCACTCAAAGGGATGGCAACCTCCGCACTTGAGATCGGAAAAGGCTAAGGGTTAAAGAATTAAAGGAGAGTAAGAAATGTTTATCACACCTATGGTTCCGGTGCGTTCCGCTGCGGAACTTTCTGCGCCAAAGCAGACAGAACAGCCGCAGAAGGCTGCGGGCGGAATGTTCGCAGATATTTTTCATCAGGCGATCAATAATGTAAAGGAAACCGAAAATGAGGTTTCTCAGTCTCTCTATCAGCTGACAACCGGTCAGCTCGATGATATCCATACGCTGACCATCGGGATGAGCAAGGCCGCTGCCGCAGGCGAGCTTGTCATCCAGCTGCGCAATAAGGCGTTGGAATCCTATAATGAACTGATGAGAATCAATCTGTAAACTATTAACTGCTCAAAAATAAGGGAGGGAACGCGGTGAAAGAGCGGGCGACAGCTGCGCTGGAAAAGGTAAAGAGCGTATTAGGCGCGCTCAACCGCAAAACCAAAATTTTGATCGCAAGCGCTGCAATCGTAGCGTTGGCACTGATTATTGGACTGGTTGCGTACAGCAGCACGAAGAAGGCATCGGATTATACAACGCTTTTTTCAGAACTCAACACAGACGAAGCAACAACGATTTTAGGCAAGCTGGATGAGTATGGTGCACCCTATCGATATAAAGGGAACGGAACCATCGAGGTTTTGACGGAACAAGAGCCACAGCTCAAGGCAAAGCTGCTGCAAGAGGGCTATCCCAAGAGCGGCTTCACCTATGACATTTTCAAGGAAAATGTCAGCATGATGACAACGGACTTTGAAAAGCAGCAGTTCGTTCTGTATGAATTACAGGATCGTATGCAGGCGACCCTGCGCTGCTTTGAAAATGTGACACAAGCCGTTGTGAATATCACCCCAGCAGAGGACAACAGCTATGTCCTCAATACAAAGGAACTTGAGCCGGCAAAGGCTTCCGTAACTTTGACACTCAAAGAGGGCGAGACCCTGAAAAATTCGCAGGTCATTGCGATCCAGAATCTGGTATCCCGTTCCGTACGTGGTTTGCTGCCCGAGAATGTGACGATCCTGGATTCGGATATGAATTACTATTCCGCGGAAGATACAGGAGACGCGGCACAGGACAAGGCGACCCAGCTCAAGCTGGAGACCGAGCGTAAAGTCGAGGCCGCTACACGCCGCAAGGTACTGGATGTACTGGAAGGCTTCTATGGACAGGGCAATGTCCGCGTCAGCGTCAAGAGCACGGTCGATGTCAAGCGCACCATGCAGGAGGCAACGACCTACACGACACCGGAAGGTGCGGCTCCTGGCACAGGCATCCCCGGTCAGATCGCGAAAAATCAGGAAGTGCTTCGCCCGACCGCAGAAGCCAATGCCGCCGGCGGCGTCGTTGGTACGCAGTCCAATGCAGACATCAATACCTATGTCAGCCAGAACAACGGGACTGTGGGCGCGAATGATACACTGGTATCTGACAAAACACAGACCAATTTCAATCTGAATACCATGAAGGAGCAGAATGAGATCTACGCACCGAAGGTCACAGATCTTACGGTCGCAGTATCCATCAACAGCGATGGATACGGATCCCTGACGCAGCCACAGATCGTAGAACTGGTCGCGCGTGCCGCAGGCATCGCACCGGAAAACGAACAGACCAAGATCTCGGTTGCGGCTTCCCGCTTCTTTGATTGGACACCGGACGATCCGGAACCGGACGGCAATTCCTTCTTGGAATGGGCACAGAGTACGGTATTTGGTATCCCGATGTGGGCGATCGCTGGCGCAGCCTTTGCGCTGTTCCTCCTCCTCGTGATCGTGATCTCTCTGATCGTGCGCCGCCGCCGCAAGAAGCGCAGAATGCTTGCAGCTGAGGAGCAGTTGGAGCTTGACCGCGCGACCGTGGAAGCAGAGCTGGCACATCAGCAGGAAATGGCAGATATGCAGAAGGATCTGCTCAATATCCAAAACGAGAAGAGCATGGCACTCAAAGAAAACATTCGCAAGTTCTCCGAGGAAAGCCCGGAAGTGGCTGCTGACTTGCTCAGCAACTGGTTAAGAGGAGGAAAAGACGAGTGAGTGAAGTAACAAAGAACATGTCGCTGGAGCAAAAGGCGGCAGCGGTTGTTGTTGCGCTTGGCGTGGACAAGGCTTCTCGGATCTATCAGAATATGGCGAACGAAGAGGTCGAGCAGCTGACTTATGAGATCGCGCGTCTGGGTCATCTCTCTATGGAAGATACCGAGGAGATCCTGGAAGAATTTTATCAGATGTGCATGACTCGCAAGGCGGTCACGGTTGGCGGAATGGAATATGCCCGCACCGTGCTGGAAAAAGCGTTTGGCGATCAGACAGCGAATCAGCTGCTTGATAAGATCACACGCTCGCTCAAAAATCAGGCGTTCGGTTTCCTGCGAAACACCAATGCAAAAGATATCTTCTCTGTTCTGCAATATGAACGTCCGCAAACGATCGCGATCGTTTTATCCTATATCGAACCGGACAAGGCGGCAGACGTCATCACACAGCTTCCGGAAGAGATGCAGATCACAGTTGTACAGAACATTGCCGAGATGGACAGCGTTTCTTCCTCTGCGATCAAGGTACTGGAGCAGGAGCTGGAGAAGAAGTTCAATACTGTACTCTCGAGCGACAACGCAAAGGTCGGCGGTATCGATTATGTTGCAAATGTGATGAACAATGTCGATCGCTCCAGCGAAAAATCCATCTTCGAGGGCTTGGAAGTCGAGAATGGAGAGCTCGCGCAGGAGATCCGCAAGCGTATGTTCGTATTCGAGGATATCATCACGATGGACGATCGCTCGGTGCAGCGCTTCTTGCGCGACTGCGAACAGAGCGATCTGGTGCTCGCGCTCAAGACGGCCGGCGAAGAGGTGACACAGAAGCTGTTCAGCAATATGTCCAGCCGTATGGCAGAAAGTATCCGAGACGATCTCGAAGTCAGCACCAATGTGCGTATTCGCGATGTCGAGGAAGCACAGCAGCGTATTGTTGACGTGATCCGCGTACTGGAAGCACAGGGGCAGATCATTATCGTAAAGGGTGGAAAGGACGATATCATTGCTTAACATCCTCAAATATTTTCAGCAGGGAGCTGTTGAAAACTATGAATTTCAGGAAGCTGAGCATCTGTCTGTGAATACTGCACCGCCACAGCCGCCGCAGCCGCAGATGATGCCGCAGCAGTTTGCGCAGCAGGACATGCAGATGGGTATGCAGGGCGGCATGCCATCAGGAATGCCGATGCAGCAGCATACTGACTTTGGGAAAAAACTGCAGGAAAGCGCAGAGCGCGAGGCAGAACAGATCATTGCCCACGCAAAAGAGCAGGCCGCAGTCATCTTGGAAACAGCACGCTCTGCCGCAAAGCGCGAGGCGCAGGCTCTGTGTGAGGAAAAACGTGAGGAAGGCTATCAGGAAGGCTTTGCAGAAGGCCGCGCGGCCGGATATCAAGCCGGTCAGGAGCAGGCGATGGAAGAAAGCCGTAGCCAGATCGAGGCACAGCAGCAGCAGATCCTCGATGATATCGAACGATTTTTCCGCGATGCGACCGATCAGCGTGATATGATGTTTGTCCGTGCACAGGATCAGATGCGCGATCTTGCGCTTACGGTTGCCGAAAAGGTCCTTCGGATCAGTTTACAGTCAAGCGGCGAGATCGTCGCTCGCATGATACAGCATGCCACGGAAAAGCTCAAACGGCGTGAGTGGGTGCGCGTATATATTTCCAAGGG